>JARXKK010000046.1 GCA_030278895.1 Acidobacteriota bacterium | reverse complement strand
TCGAGGCCCGCGGCCCCGGCCATGGCGCTGCCCTTTTCGGATTGATCCGCGGCGGGGGAGGGCTTCGGCGGGGAAGCAGCGGCCGGTTCCTGGGCGAGAAGAGGCAGGATCGTCAGAAGAGCGAGCATCATTCCCTTTCGGTTGACTATTCTAGGCGCGCCACTTATAACGCCGAGGCGCTTCGCGGTTCGGCTCTTCGCAAGGGACGTGCCCGCAAGGCGGCTGCCGCTTTAGTCGCATGGCCTGCCCAGGTAGCTCAGTTGGTAGAGCACGCGCCTGAAAAGCGCGGTGTCGACGGTTCAATTCCGCCCCTGGGCACCATCCTCCTCTTACACGAAATCCTTCACGCCCAGTTCCCGATGACGCGGAGCGCGCGGGGGTGCATCTTGAAGACGAGCGGCTCGGGGTTTCCGGCTCCGAAGACGAGATTTCCGTCGATGTGGACGGTGAGCGGCCGGTCGGAGGTGAGCCGGATTTCTCGTCCGCGCAGGAGCGTCGTGAAGGGGAGGCCCACGTGCGTGCCGTCGAGCGCCTTTGGCAGGTGCCGGAGCGCCTCTCCTCGCGTCAGATTGCCGAGCCGGCAGATGTCGAAAAGGCCGTCGTCGGGCACGGCGTCCGGGTTGAGGACGAAGCCGCCACCGCACGTGCGCCCGTTCGACACCGCCGCGAGGAACGCGAGTCCCTCCACCGTCCGCCCGTCGATCTCGAGAGTCAGCGCGAAGTTCTTCCAGGTCGAAAGCACGCGAAACACAGACACGAGGTACGCGGGAAATCCCTTGAGGTACCGCACCTTCGCCGCCGCCTCCGCGACCGCGCCGTCGAATCCGAGGCCGAGCCCGTTCGCGAAGTAGCGGCCGTTCACCTCGCCGGCGTCGAGCGCGCGGATCGAACCCTTGGCGAGCGTGGCCGCGGCGGCGGTGAGGTCGCCCGAGCGCATGCCGAGGGTGCGCGCATAGTCGTTCCCGGTTCCGTCCGGCACGAGGCCGAACGCGGGACGCGTCGACGCAGGAAGCTGCATCAGGCCGTTCACGACCTCGTTGACGGTGCCGTCGCCGCCGATCGCGACGACGGCGTCGATACCTCTTTTCCCGGCGTCCTCCGCGAGGTGGATCGCATGCCCGGGCCGCTCGGTGTCGAGGAATTCACCCTCGAGGCCCGCGGAGGCCAGCGCGGCGCGGATGCGGTCGCGGTCGCGCATCGCCCGGCCTTTCCCGGCCGCGGGGTTGAAAAGGAAGACGTGCCTGATGAGACGGATTCTAAGGCCGCTTACAATGCGCGGGGGGAGTCACGTGGCCATTCTCAAAGTCGCGAAGCTCGGCTCGCCCATCCTCCGGAAGCGCGCGCTGGAGATCGAAGCGCACGACCTCAGGAAGGGCCGGTTCCGGGCGTTCTTCGAGGACATGATGGAGACGATGGTCGAGTACCACGGCACCGGCCTGGCGGCGCCGCAGGTGTCGACGGGCCTCCGCATCGTGCTCTACGAGGTTCATGGAGAAAAGCGCGGCAAGGACGTCCTGGAGGTTCCCCCCACGCTTCTCGTGAACCCGGCGTTCGAAGTGCTCGACGACACGGAAGAAGAGGACTTCGAGGCCTGTCTCTCGGTGCCCTTTCTCGCCGCGAAGGTCCCGCGCCCGAAGAAGATCCGGGTGAGCGCCCTCGACACGTCCGGGAAAGCGGTCACGTTCGTCGCGGAAGACTTCCACGCCCGCGTCGTCCTCCACGAGAGCGATCACCTCGACGGCGTCGTGTACCTGGACCGGGTGCGCGACCGGACGTCGATCCGCTACACGGTGGATTTTTAGGAATTTATAGAAAGAGAAGATTTCTTAGAAGGTTTAAGAAACTTCCGTCTCCATGTCGACCGCTCTCACAACCGAAGAGAAACGCCAGCTGATGCTGCTGAAGTTCCGCCCCGTGTGCATCTGCAACACGATCCGGGGTCCGCGCGTGAAGGAAGCGATCGACCGCGGCGCGCGGACGGTCGAGGCCGTCGCGCTGGCGACGGGGTGCACGACGGGGGAGTGCGCGGGCGAGCGCTGCCGCCCCGTCATCGAGGCGATGCTCGCCGAGTCCGGTCTCTAGCAGCCGCTCAGGCGAAGCTGTAGGTGCCCGCGACCAGCTTCTTGAGGACGTCTTCCGTCTCGGCCTTGCCCGGGACGCACAGGGAGATGTTCTTCTCGGTGCCGTCCGCGATCGCCTTCGCGTAACCCTCGCAGTCCCACCCGCACGCCGTGCAGTCGGTCTGCGCCATGGCCGCGTAGAGCTTGAGCGCGAGGTCGCCCCCCTTCGCCATCTCCATGCGCTTCGGAAGCGGGATCGTCTCGTCGTGGAACGCGGGCGCATCCTTCCGGACCGCCGGCTTCGCGACCACGTCGTCCTTCTTGTCCGTGTATTCCCAGCCTCCGAACGAGAAACACTTCGGACAGTGGAACTGCCAGTCCCATTCGTTCGGGAAGCGGACGGCCGGCGTGCGCGCGACGACGAGGGGCTCGAAGTCCTGCGGGCAGACCGGGTTCTCGCGCTCCTTGGCGTCGCGCACCATGGACTTGATGTGCCCGGCCGAGAACTCGATCTGGCGCGGCTTCTGGTCGAAGCGAAGGTGTTCGCCGGCGCCGCCGATCATGACGACCTGCGGGTTGAACGTGCGGTCGACGAAGAACGCGCGCATTGGGCGGCCCGTCTTCGGGGAGGGGACGGGCTGGCCGGACCAGAACTTGTTCAGGAGCGCGGCGCTCTCCTCGTTCGTGAGTCTCATGCGCAGGGATTATACCGGCCGGAAATTCGGATCGCCGACGAAGGGATTCCGGCGGCCTTCCTCGGCGATCGTCGTCTCGTCGCCGTGACCCGGGATGACGCGCAGGGAGCCCGGGAGGGTCAGGAGCTGCTGCTTGATGGATTCCAGAATCTGCGGCGTCGATCCTCCCCAGAGATCCGTGCGGCCGATGGAACGCCGGAAAAGGGTGTCGCCGGAAAAGAGCATGTCTCCGTCCTCCGATGCCATGCGGAAACAGAGACTGCCGGGCGTGTGGCCTGGCGTGTGAAGGACCTCGATCTCGTCCTTGCCGCAGGCGACGCGATCGCCTTGCACGAGGAGCCGGTCGACGATGCCGGGGGTGTCCAGCGTGAGGCCGAACGCCTGCCCCTGCTCGAGGAGGTTCTGGTAGAGCGGCCGGTCGCCGGCGTGCATGAGAATCGGAGCGCCCGTGATGCGCTTGAGGAGCGCCGAGCAGCCCACGTGGTCGAAGTGCGCGTGCGTGTGGACGAGGGCGACAGGGTGGAAGCCGCTCCCCGCGAGCGCCTCGAGGATGCGGTCGGGCTCGTCGCCCGGGTCCACGACGATGGCCTCCTTCGTGTTGGGGTCGCCCACGATGGAGCAGTTGCAGCCCAGTTGGCCCACCGCGAAGGAGTCGATGAGGAAGAGGCCCATCTCTCACGAATTATCCCGCTAGACTCGACGAAATGTCGCTGCCTGATTTTCTTCTCGAGGCCTCGCGAGTTTTGATCGGGCTGGGGCTGGCTGTCTTCGTCGGGGTGCCGCTGGCCGTTTTGTTCGGAGGGATGACGCGAGGAGACGAGGAGGAGAAGAAGAATTTCTTAGAAGGAAGAGAAAACGAGCTCCTTTCGGGGACCGCTCTCCCTCTTCCCCTTCTAAGCAAATCTTCTTCCTCCCCCGCTCTCGGGCGGGCGCGGTTCGTCGCGGCCGGGGGGCTGCTGGTCGGCGTGCTCCTCGAAGTGCAGGTCATGGGAAGCGCCCTGCCGCCGCGGCACGTCGCGCGGGCGATCGTGCTTTTCATCCTCGTGGCGTCCCTCGTCTACTCCGTCATGGTCGTGGCGCCGAAGGCCCGGTACTACGACGAACGCTCCTCCACCTTCGAAGAAAATCTTCGGGCTCCCTGGCATGCCCGCAGGGACGCGGCTCGCGAGAGAGGGAGCAAAATCGATTTCTTCGGCTTCCTTCTCGCCCTCGCCGCGCTCGTTCTGGGATGATCCCGGCATGACGACTCCCGCTTCCGATTTCCGCTCCGACACCGTCACGAAGCCCACCGCGAAGATGCGGCGCGCGATGGCCGAGGCGGAGGTTGGCGACGACGTCTACGGCGAAGACCCGACCGTCCGGCGTCTCGAGGAGCGGACCGCCGAGGTGCTCGGGCACGAGGCCGCCCTTTTCGTGCCGACCGGCTCGATGGGCAACCAGCTCTCGCTGCGCGTTCACGCGCGCTCGGGCACCGAAGTGATCCTCGAGGGGAAGAGCCACATCTTCCACTACGAGATGGCCGGGATGGCGGCGCTTTCGGGTCTCCTGCCGCGACCGATCGACGCGCCGAGGGGCCGCATGACGGCGGAGCAGGTGGCGGCGTGGATCCGGCCGGAAGCGGTCTACTACCTGCCGCGTACGTCCGTGCTCGCTCTCGAGAACACGCACAACTTCGCGGGCGGCGCCGTGATGCCGCGCCCGGTCATCGACCCGCTCCTCGCTCTCGCTAAGGAGAAGGGTCTCGCCACGCATCTCGACGGGGCGCGCCTGTGGAATGCCGCGGCGGCGCTCGGGGTCCCGGAAGCCTCGCTCGCGGCCGGCTTCGACTCCGTCATGACGTGCTTCTCGAAGGGCCTGCGCGCGCCCGTGGGCAGCGCCGTCGCCGGCTCGAAGGCGTTCATCGCGGAGGCGCGGCGCGTCCGGAAGCTCTTCGGAGGCGGGATGCGGCAAGCCGGCGTCATCGCGGCGGCGGCGCTCGTCGCGCTCGAAGACGAGCGCGCGCGGCTGCCGGAGGATCACGCGCGGGCGAAGAAGCTCGCGGAGGGGCTCGCGGGCATTCGTGGCCTTCGTATCGACCCTGCGGACGTCGAGACGAATATTTTGATGATTTTCTTAGAAGGTGATTGGGGCGACTCGGCAGGGGTGGTGGCGAAGCTTCAATCGAGAGGCGTACTCGCAGGGGCCGCGGGGCCTTCGTCCTTCCGCATGGTCACGCACGCGGACGTCGGCGATCCCGACGTCGAGCGCGCTCTTCGTGCCTTCGAAGGCATCCGGGCGGGCCGCTGAATGCGACCCGCTCTTCTCTTCTAAGGCAGCACGGTCCGCGGATCGTTCGTCGTCTTGTCGATGACGGCCGCGTACGTCGCGACGCGCCCGCCCGCGGTGGGAGTGGAGACGACGAGCGACGTGTTCGCGGTGCCGTCCGGGGCGCCGAGCGCCGTGACGACGGTTCCGATCTGGCGCATCTCGTAGGGCAGGAGGTCGTAGGCGGCCGTCCCGAACGTCGTGCCCGTCGCAGACTTGAGCGTGAGGTCGACGTGCGTCGGCCGATCGGTCGCGTTCGCGATGACGGCGTTCGTCCGGAACGAGGAATCCTGGCGAAGACCCGCGAGCGTCTTCGAGGCGTAGGCCGTGGCGTAGTCCGCGGGTCCGAAGGCGGGCACCGCCTGACCGAACGTGCCGACGCCGGAAGGAGGCGGGGTGGAGGTCTGGCTGAGGACGCGCACGGCGGCCTGGTCCGCGCTGAACAGGATCGCGCCGTAGTCGCTCGTGACGCCGAAAACGGTGCCGAGAACGTCCGTGATCGAGACGACGGAGTTTGGCGCGACCGTGCGGGTGACTTCGGCTCCGTTTCGCCCGTCCTGTTCGTGGCCGAGGAATTTCAGCGTGAAGTTCGCGGCCGAGCTGCCGTTGTTCACGAGCGTGACGTCGGTCGTGTAGAACGCGCTGTTCGCGCCATGAATGCGCGCGCTGGACGGCAGGAGCCAGACCTTCGAATTCCCGTCGGTACCCCCGCGGATCCCGAGGATCGTTCGCGGGTCGTTCGTCGGCTGATCGATGATCGCGGCATACGTCGCGATGCGGGCGGTGCCGGTCGTCGTGGAGACGACGAGAGCCGTGTTCGCGGTTCCGCTCGGAGCGCCGAGGTCGGTGACGACCGCGCTGATCTGCCGCATCTCGAGCGGAAGCAGGTCGTAGCCCCGTGAGCCGAGGACAGACCCGCTCGAGGAATAGAGCGTGAGGTCCACATGGGCCGCGGTCTCCGTGGCATTCGCGATGACCGCGTTCGTCCGGAAGGCGGCGTCCTGCCGGAGGCCGATGAGAACCTGCGACGATGCGGCCGTGACGAGGTCGTTCGGGCCGAGCGCCGGCACGGCCTGTCCGAACGTTCCTCCACCCGAGGGCGGCGGCGTGGAGGTCTGGCTCACGATCTTGAGAAGGTTCGTGTCCGCGTTGATCCGGATGGCGCCGTAGCCGCTCGTCACCGCGAAGAGTGTGTCGAGGACATCTGGGTACGTGACGGTTTGGCCCGCTCCGACGGTGCGCGTCACCGAGGTGCCGTCGCGGCCGTCCTTGTTGTTGCCGAGGAACTTGATCGTGAGGGTCGCGTCCACCGAGGCGCTGTTCGTGACGGTCAGGCTCGTCGTGTAGAAGGCGCCGTTCTGGCCCTGGACCCGCGCGCTCGACGGAAGGACGTACGTCGTCGGGAGCGCCGTCGAACCGAGGAACCAGCCGATGTCCTGGAAGGCCGCGAGCGTCGCGTCCACGTTCGAGGCGAGGTCGCTCGAGATGTTCGGCTCCATGAGAAGGTTCGGAGAGGCCGTCGTGTCCCAATGCGAGACGGAAGAACCGCTCTGAAAGGGGTTCGGAGCGAACAAGAGGAGCCGCCCGGTGGAGTCGGCGCCGGCATAGAGCGTCGGGTCGAGGCCGAGGCTCGCGGTCGCCGGCAGGCTCGCGCGAATAAGCGTGCCGTCCGCGAGAGTGATCCTGACGGAGGGAATGGTGAGGGTGGCGTCTGTTCCGGCCATGCCCGCCACGGACCCTGCCACGTTGTCGACGATGATGGCCGCGATCGCCCCCGCGTTCTGCGCGTTCTTCACCTTGATCACAAAGGTGCAGGTTCCGCGGTCGATGAGGGCGATTTTCCCGCTGACATTCGACGTGATCGGATTGCACCCGTCGGTCGACGAGCCCGACAGACCCGCGACGACCTCTCCGGTCACGTTCTGCGTGACGAGAGGCGCACCGAACTCGGCGGTGCCTACCGCGTAGGTGCCCGCGACGGGCGCGGGCGCCGTGACGAGGAGGCGCGCCCGGCCGCTCATGTACGAGTTCGCGAACACGGAGGCGCTGGGGCCGTTCCACCTAAGGTTTCCCGTGTTGACCGCGGAAGCGAGGCGAGTGTCGTCCGTGAGCTGGTCCCAGGTCTTCCCCTGCGTCGTGTCGAACAGGAAGCGGTCGAAGATTCCCGGCCGGCCCTGCTGGAAGGCGCCCGAGGAGTTCGCGACGGACTGGAACCCGAGCCCGTGGCCGAATTCGTGGAGGACGACCGCCAGGAGGTTGATGTTGCTGCCATGGTTGCCGTCGAGCCCGAGATAGAAAGAGACGCCCGTGAGGCAGGGAGGGGAGGGCTTTCCGAGCTCGCTGTTGAAGCGCGCGTTGATGGCGTTACCTGAAGAGCTGATCTCCGAGCCCGCGAGCTTGTCGGCTTCCGCCTTGTTGTACCAGGTGTTCGCGACGGGGGCATTGGGGAAGTTCGAGAAGATCGTGGCGGCGCCGGCCGAACCGAGCGTCGCCGTCGTGGCATCGCAAGGAAGCGCCTGGAAGCTCGAGTTGATCTTGATGTCGACGTTGCTCGGAAGGAGGCCGCCCCAGATGCGCGCGGCCTCCTTGAAGACGTTGAGGCGCTGGTCTCCGACTGTCGTCCCCATGTTGCCGCCGACGGGTGTCGCGGGCGTCGGGTCGTTGAATCCCTGACCGGCGGGGTCCGTCACGACGACGACGAGATTCGCGGCCGGAGCCGGGACGGCGACGAGGAGGAGGACGAAAGAGACGAACGCAAGAGCGAGCAGCAGCGAGATGCGACGCATGAGGAAGGCGACTCCTACCGCTCTTCCGCGCGGGGCGCGGGGGCGGGTTTCGGGGCGGTGCGCGCCTGGGCGGCGGCGTCAGAGCCGTGAACGCAGCCCTGCCTGATGGAGCCGTCGGGATTCTTCGTTGCGATCGCGTAGTTCATGGTGTCTTCGCCAAGCTCGATCATCTGGGTCCCGTCCGGCAGTGTGACGACGCGCGGGGTGGCGGGGGCCGCCTGGGGCGCGCGGCCCGCGAAGAGCTTCGCGCGCTCGGCTGCGGTCGCGTTCCGGAGCTCGCCGGTCTCGGGATCCCTGGTGACGACCATGTTGGCCGCTCCCGCGGAACTCTTCTTTACCGCGTGCTTCTTCGGCGCGGTGGCCGGTTGCTCCTTCGTTTTCGGGCATAGCGCCTTATCGGCGTCCTCGCCCGCGCAGCAGCTCATCTTCTTTCCATCGGCTGGCTTCGCGTCGGCCGGAGGCGGTGCCTTCGCGGCACCTTCCTCGGCGCGGGCGGGAAGGAATACGAGCAACGCGAGGGCAGGGAGGCAGCGATTCCAGCGCATGGGGACTCCTTGGCGTCCGGAGTGTCCGGACCGGCCTCTATCCTACGCGTACGACGAGATCGATCTCCACCCGGGCGCCGGCGGGGAGAGCCGCGACGGCGACGGTCGTGCGCGCCGGGCGATGGGACCCGAACCGGGCCGCGAAGGCCTCGTTCATTTTCGCGAAATCCGCCATGTCGACGAGGAACACGCCGGCGCGGACGACGTCGGCGAGCGTGGCTCCCGCACCGCGCAGCACGGCTTCGAGATTGTCGAGGACGCGGTGCGTCTGCGCCCCGACGTCGCCCTCCACGAGCTTCATCGTCGCGGGATCCAGGGGCGTCTGGCCCGCCGTGAACAGGAGTCCGCCGGCGACAATGCCCTGCGCATACGGACCGATGGCTTTGGGGGCATCGGGCACGGAGACGATTTTCATGCTCATGGCGTCCTCGTTCAGCGCGCGGGATCCCAGACCGCAACGTGCGGCAGGTTACGGTACTTCTCGTCCAGGTCGAGGCCGTAGCCGACGACGAACTCGGGACCGATTTCGAATCCGAGAAAATCGACGGGGATGTCGCGATTCTCGGGCAGCTTCTTCTTGAGCAGTGCCGCGATGCGGAGCGAGCGCGGCTTGCGCGAGCCGAGGAGCGCGAGGATCTTCCGGAGGGTGAGCCCCGAATCGATCACGTCCTCGAAGAGGAGGACGTCCTTGTCCAGGATGTCCATCGAAAGGTCGTGCACGATGTTGATGTTCCCTGAGGAGCTCGTCCCGGCGTAGGAGCGCACCTGGAGAAAATCCACCGCGACGGGCACCTGGAGGCGCTTCAGGAGGTCGGTCAGGAAGAAGACCGAGCCCTTCAGGATCCCGACGGCGAGGAGTTCCTTGCCGGCGTATGCGACGTCGATTTCCTTCGCGAGGACGTCGAGACGCTTCGCGATGGTCTCTTCGGAAAGCAGGATGTGGTCGATCACGAGAGTCAGATTATCATTCGGAAACGTGACCAGCACGGCGCCCGACTCCGAAGCGATCTCGCAGGCCTATGCGCGGCTTTCCGCGAAGTTCAAGGCCCTCTGGACGTTTCACCAGTTTCTCCAGGGCGTGCACCGGACGAGCCTGCACGGGTCCATGGGACCGGCTGTCTCCTTCGCTCCACTCTACGAGCAGATCAAGCGCATCAAGGAGACGAAGGGCGTCGAACCGTCCGCCGACACGCGAGCGGCGATGGAGCGCCTGGACGTTCAGCTCGACGCACTTCACGCGACGCTCGTCGAGGACGACCGCCAGATCTCGCCGAGCACGATGCGGCAGTTCTTCGAGCGCGTGCGGGCGGGCGACGAAGAGCTTCTCCTTTCGATCCTGAAGTTCTACTACTACGCGAACACGCTCTCGCCCGACGAGATGGACAAGGTGGACTTCCTCCTCACGCGTCTCGGCACGGCGCCCGGGGAAGGGGGCGAGGCGCAGCTGAAGTCTCCGGCGGAGCTGCAGAAGCTGAGCGACGCGCTCCTCTCGCTCATGGAACGGCCCCGGGCCGACGCCGCGGAAGTGCAGTCGGTCGTTTCCCTTCTCGACCTTCTGCGGCGCGATCTGGAGGCCTGCGAGCGGTTCGAGGATCTGTCGAACCGCAAGACGCTCGAGAACATCCGCACGCTCAAACACCGGATGGGAAAGGCGTTCTACGAGGCCGAGGTCATGCAAGCGGTCCTGTCGTCGAACGTCGCCGTGAAGAAGAAGTTCCAGCTCCTCTACAAGGTGGAGGAAAAGCGCATCGTCACGGCCTCCCGCGAGGTTCTCGAGAAGGAAAAGGATCTCGAGCACGACCCGCGCTTCATGAGCGCCGAGTTCCGCGAGGATCTCGAGCGCTTCCGCAAGGACAAGGACGAGTTCGAGAAGGCGAGCCGGAGGCGTGGCGTGCGCCCGCGGGACGTCAAACGCCTCAAGGATTCGCTTCACCGGCTCCTCGCGAGGCTCGACCCTGCCGCAGCCGACGAATTCGACGTGGGCTCGGACTCCACGACCGGCGGCGGCCGACGCAAGAAGGAGGCCGTCTCGAAGGGCGCGACGCCTCACCCGTTCCGGCGGGACACGGATGGGGGCCCGACCTGGCGCGCCGAGACGGACCGTCTCACGTCCGAAGCGGCTCGCCGGCTCCTCTCCAGCGTGGATCTCGTCCGCTCGGATCCGCCGGGGGGAGTGCCCGAATACGGCACACGGCTCGAAGGCTGGGAAGTCCGGTCCGCGCTCCGGATTCTGCGAAAGGGAAAGGACGGAGAGCCCGCGGCCGCGCGGGACCGCCTCTTCTTCAACGCGGCGGTCCTGCGGCAGAAAATGGACGAGGAGGCCCATAAGCTGCGCGACCTCGTGGGCGAGGTCGGAGACTCGACCGCTTCCGAGCACACGCTCGCGCCCAGCGGCAAGTGCCTCGCGCGCGCCCGGGAGATCGACGGCCAATTCCGCGAGGCCCTCGTCGCCGCTGAATCCGAGGGAATCGAGCCGTGGAACCATCTGACGCGCTCGCGCTTCCGGCACCTCCGGGCGTTTGCGGGCCTCTGGCTCCTCTTCGACGCCCTCGGCGGGAAGTAGGCACGATGGCCGAAGATCCCGACGTTCCAGAGCAGATCGCGAACCGTCGGGACGCGCGGACGCGTATCGCCGCCCTCGGTCGGCCTATCTACCCGAACCGCTGGGATCCGACGCACCTCGTTTCGGGCGTCGTCGCGAGATTCTCGACTCTTGACGCAGCGGCTCTCGAGGCCCTGCCGGAGGCCGAGAGGCTCTTGCGCGTGCCGGGACGCATCCTCGCGATCCGGAAGATGGGGAAGGCGGTCTTTCTCGACCTCTCCGACGGCGCCCTGCGTGTCCAGATCTACGTCAAGAAAGACGCGCTTCGCCCCGGCGACTGGGAGCTCGTCGAGCAGCTGGACCTCGGCGACCATGTGGGCGTCGCGGGTTCGACCTTCCGGACGCGAACGGGGGAGCTTTCCGTCAAGGCCGCGTCGATCGATTTCCTCGCGAAGGCGCTTCGCCCGCTCCCCGACAAGTGGCACGGTCTCACGGACGTCGAGCGGAAGTACCGGCAGCGCTACGTCGACCTCATCGTCTCTCCCGAAACGCGGCGCACCTTCGAAATCCGGGCGAAGATCGTCGCCTTCATCCGCAACTTCTTCGACGGGCGCGGTTTCGTCGAAGTCGAGACGCCGATGATGCAGACGCTCGCCGGAGGCGCGGCCGCCCGGCCCTTCCGGACTCACCACAACGCGCTCGACCTCGACCTCTTTCTGCGCATCGCGCCGGAGCTGTACCTCAAGCGCCTCGTCGTGGGAGGGTTCCCGAAGGTTTACGAGATCAACCGCAACTTCCGGAACGAGGGAATCTCGACGCAGCACAACCCCGAGTTCACGATGCTCGAGTTCTACACGGCCTACGCCGACGCGCGCGATCAGATGGCGCTCACGGAGGAGCTCTTCGCCGCGGCCGCGCTGGAAATCCTGGGCACGACCGAGCTGCCGTGGGGCGACGAGACGATCTCGCTGAAGGCGCCGTTCAAGCGAATCTCCATGGTGGATGCAATTCTGGAGAATATTTCTGTTTCGGAAGAAGAAAGCGAGAAAGAGAAGATTTCTGCGAATGGTCCCACGCAGCGGGGCGGCCGCACGTCCGTCACGAGGGAAGCTCTCGGCGATCTCCACCTTCTAAGAAAAATCGCCGCTGAGGCTGGTGTGGAGAGTGTCGAGAGGTTCGGCGATTCGAAGGGAAAACTCTTAGCAGAAATTTTCGGCGCCGTCGCGGAGCGACGGCTCTTGCAGCCCACGTACATCATCGACTATCCCGCAGAAATTTCTCCGCTCTCGAAGACGAAGCCGGGAGATCCTTCGACCGCCGACCGCTTCGAGCTGTTCATCGGCCGGATGGAGGTCGCGAACGGCTTCTCGGAGCTGAACGATCCCGACGAGCAGGCGGAGAAGTTCCGCGCGCAGGTGGCGGAAAGGGGCAAGGGCGACGACGAGGCGATGCTCTACGACGAGGACTACGTCGAGGCGCTCGCCTACGGCATGCCGCCCACGGCCGGCGAAGGAGTCGGCATCGACCGCCTCGCGATGCTCTTCACGAACTCGCACTCGATCCGCGACGTCATCCTGTTCCCTCTGATGAGACCGAAAAAAGATTGATTTCTTATTTTCTCGCCAGGAGATACCTGCTCGCATCGCGCCGCGAAGCGCAGGTGGGGGTCGTTGCGCTCGCGGCGTTTCTCGGCCTGGCGCTCGGCGTGGCGGCTCTCGTCGTGTCGCTCGCGCTCCTCGCGGGATTCCAGACGCACGTCAGGAGCCGGCTCCTTTCCGAGACGCCTCACCTGCTCGTGACGCCCGCCGGACGGGGCGTCTTTCACGACGCCGACCGCGTGGGCGGCCGCATCGCCGAGGTTTCCGGCGTCGTGTCCGTCTCTCCCGTCGCGAGGGGCCGCATCTGGGTTTCGATGGGGCGGGACGCCGCGCCGGCCGAGGTCGTGGGCCGCGAGAAGACGAAGGGCCTCGTCCTCGACGTCGCGCAGGCCCGGCCGCTCGGCATCGTGCCCGGTGAGACCGTGACGCTCGTGTCGTCGCGCTCGCGGCTCTCGCCTCTCGGGCCGATTCCGATCGTCTCGACGATGCAGGTCACGGGCCTCGCGCCCGCGTCGACCGGGAGGCGCGCGGCCGAGGCGAGCCTGCCGCTCGACGAGGCGCGGCGCCTCTTCGCGCTCGGCCCCGACGGGGCGACGGGCTACGAAGTGTTCCTGAAGGACGCCGCGCATCCCGGTAAAGCGGCTGCCGCGGTTGCCGCGGCGCTCGGCCCCAGTGTCGCCGTGACGACCTGGGAGGAGCAGAACCGCGCTCTGGTCCTCGCCCTCCGGCTCGAGCGTTTCGTCCTCTTCGCGGCGGTCTTCCTGATCGTGATCGTCGCGGGCCTGAACCTGGCCGCGACGTCGGCCGTCCTCGCGGCGACGCGGGCGGGGGACGCCGCGGTGCTCTCGGTTCTCGGAGCGTCGCCGAAGGCCGTGGAAAGAGTCTTTCGCGCCGCGGGCGGCGGCGTGGGCGTCGCCGGGACGTTCTTCGGCCTCGCGATCGGCGTCGCCGCTGCGTTCGTCCTCGGTGGCTTCGGCCTCGTCCCGCTCCCCGCGCAGCTCTATGGGCTGGGGCACGCGCCGTTCCGGGTGGACGCCCTCGACGTCCTTGTCGTTGGCATCCTCTCCGTCCTTTGGTCCTTCGTTGCGGCCGCGATCCCGGCGCGCACGGCGGCGCGGCAGCCGGCCGTGGAGGCCCTCCGTGGTGTCTGAGACGGCACCCCTGCTCGTTGCCGAAGGCCTCGCGAAAGGCTTCGGCTCAGGCGAGGGCCGGGTCGAGATCTTCCGCGACGTGTCGCTCCGCGTCCTCGCGGGCGATCTCCTCGCCATCACGGGCCCCTCGGGCTGCGGAAAATCGACGTTGCTCCATCTCTTCGCCGGGCTCGACACGCCGGATGCGGGCAGGGTGGCGCTCGAAGGCGCGGATTGGGCCGCGCTCGCGCCCGCGCCGCGCGCGGCGTTGCGTGGCGCGGGCGTGGGGTTCGTGTTCCAGTTCCATCACCTTCTTCCGGAGCTGACGGCCGAGGAAAACGTGGCGTTGCCTCTGTTCCTCGCCGGTCGCCCGGAGGAGGTGGGACGCCGCGAGGCGCGCGAGGTGCTCGACCGCGTCGGCCTCCTCGGACGGGCAGGCGCGTTTCCGAGGACGCTCTCGGGCGGGGAGCGCCAGCGCGTCGCCATCGCCCGCGCGGTCGTGAGAAGACCGGGACTTCTCCTCTGCGACGAGCCGACGGGCAGTCTCGACGCTGCCCACGCGGCGCGCGTTTTCGACCTCCTCGCCTCCGTCGCGAAAGAGCGCGCCGGAGCCGCGATCATCGTGACGCACGACCCGGAGTGGGCGCGTCGCTGTGCTACGATCAAATTGCTGGGAGAAGAGGGTTTGAGCGATGTGGCTCGGTCTGCCTTCCCGGCTGTTTCAGGGGGCCAAACGGTAGTCTGACGATGTTCGAAAAATACAACGAGAAGGCGCGCCGGGCCCTGTTTTTCGCCCGGTACGAGTCCTCGAAGCTGGGTTCGAAGGTCATCGAGTCCGAGCACATCCTGCTCGGGGTTCTTCGCGAGGGCGAGGAGATCATCAAGGAGATCTTCGCCCGCTTCAACGTGAAGCCCGACGACATCCGCCGCGAGGTCGAGGGCGACCGCGTCTTCGTCGAGCGCGTGTCCTCCACGCAGGAGCTTCCGCTCTCGGAGGAATCCAAGAAGATCCTCGCGTACGCCTCGCACGAGGCGGAGTCGATGATGCATCCCTACGTCGGCACGGAGCATCTCCTGATCGGCATCCTCCGGGTCGATCCGTGTGTCGCGGGACGCATCCTCATGGCTCACGGCTTCAACCTGTATGGCGTCCGCGAGGAAACGATCGCGCTCATCAAGGAGCGCGAGGCTTCCAAGCAGAAGAAGGAGCTCCCGTTCCTTGCGGAGTACGCCCGTGACCTCACGGCCCTCGCGCAGCAGAACGCGTTCGACCCGCTCGTGGGGCGCGACGAAGAGGTCGAACGCATCATCCAGATCCTGTCCCGGCGCACGAAGAACAATCCGATCCTCCTCGGCGAGCCGGGTGTCGGCAAGACGGCCATCGTCGAGGGCCTCGCGCAACGCATCGTCGACGGCGGCGTGCCTTTGTTCCTCGCGCAGCGGAAGATCCTCGCGCTCGACCTGTCGCTCATCGTCGCGGGCACGAAGTACCGCGGCCAGTTCGAGGAGCGCCTGAAGGGAATTCTCAAGGAGCTGAAGGAGAACCAGGATCTCATCGTCTTCATCGACGAGATCCACTCGCTCATCGGCGCGGGCTCGGCCGAAGGCTCGCTCGACGCCGCGAACATCCTCAAGCCGGCGCTGTCGCGCGGCGAGATCGCCTGCATCGGCGCGACGACGCTGAAGGAATATCGCAAGTACATCGAGAAAGACCGCTCGCTCCTGCGCCGGTTCCAGGCCATCACGGTGGCTCCGCCGGACGAGGAGGAAACGCTCCGGATTCTCGAGGGCGTGCGCGAGCGCTACGAGTCGTTCCATCGCGTGCGTTACACGGCGGAAGCCATCAAGGCGGCCGTCTACCAGGCGAACCGCTACATCCCGGACCGCTTCTTTCCCGACAAGGCCATCGACATCCTCGACGAGGCCGGCGCGAAGGTGAAGCTCCGGAAGACCGCCGACACCCAGAACCTGAGGCGGCTCGAGAACGAGATCAAGCAGATCGTCAAGGAGATGAAGAAGGCCATCTCGGAGAAGGACTTCGAGCGGGCGGTCTTCCTTCGCGAGCGCGAGATCGAAATCAAGGAAGAGATCGAGCGCACGAAGACCTCCTCCCTCGACAGCGGGGCCCCGGTCGAGGTGACGCGCACGGACATCGAGGAGATCATCTCGAGCTGGACCGGCATCCCGGTGACGGCTCTCCAGATGGAGGAAGCCGAGAAGCTCCTCCACATGGAAGATTCGCTCAAGAAGCGGGTCATCGGCCAGGACCGTTCGCTCGAGGCGATCAGCCGCGCGATCCGCCGCTCCCGTCTCGGCGTGAAGAGCCCGAACCGCCCGATGGGTTCGTTCATCTTCCTCGGGCCCTCCGGCGTCGGCAAGACAGAGGCCGCGCGTCAGCTCGCCGAGTTCCTCTTCAACAACCAGAAGGCGCTCGTGCGGTTCGACATGTCCGAATACATGGAGAAGCACGCGGTTTCGAAGCTCATCGGCTCGCCCCCCGGATATGTCGGGCACGAGGAGGGCGGCCAGCTCACGGAGCGCATCCGGCGCCAGCCCTACTCGGTGATCCTGCTCGACGAGATCGAGAAGGCCCACCCGGACATCGCGAACCTCCTCCTTCAGATCCTCGAGGACGGCCAGCTCACGGACGCCTACGGCAACGTCGTCGACTTCAAGAACACGCTCATCATCATGACCTCGAACGTGGGGACGAAGTTCCTCGTTACGGGGAGCCGCATGGGCTTCGGAGACTCGAAGAACACCCCCGAAAAGCGTGAGGTCGAAGAGATGGTTCTCAAGGAGCTGCGGCGCGAGTTCTCGCCGGAGTTCATCAACCGGATCGACGAGATCATCGTCTTCAACGCGCTGGGCCTCCCCGAGCTCCGGGCGATCGGACGCCTGCTCCTCGACGACGTCAGCGAGGTGTTGACGCACCGCGGCCTCAAGCTCGTGGTGGACGAGGCGGCCGTGGACTGGCTCCTCAACGTCTCGGGCCACGACATGCACTCGGGGGCGCGGCCGCTTCGCCGGACCATCCAGCGGCATGTCGAGGACGCGGTATCGGAATTGCTGATTGCCTCGCGAGAGCCTATCGAGTGTGTCGAAGTGACCGTATCTGGAGACGAATTGAAGGTTCAGGTTCGGGCTCCCGAACCAATCGGTACGGGCCGGTAGTCCGGGTGTCCCTGAATCGTTCGTCCGGCGCCCCCGCCGGGTCCGCCTTCGGTCGATCCGCGCGCGCCATTCCGGCCGGTGCCCTCATGGGCGCTCTGTTGGCCGTTTTCGCCTTCCGGGCGGCGCTCGCCCAATCGCCCCCTCCCACACCGACGCCGGCCTCGACGCCTTCGGGCGCCTCCGCCTTCGGGATCCGGGAGGATTCGCCCCTTTCGGGCACGATGCCGATGCCGGCAATGTCCCTGGCTCCGGTCGCCGAGACGGCGGGACCGGCGGCCTCCAGACCCAAAATCGTGCAGATCGTCGTGCGCGGGGGGAAGACGACCGCTCCCGAGACGGTCGGTTTCTACCTGGGGGTCAAGGTGGGCGATCCCTACGACGACCTCCAGATCAAGCGGAGCTTCGGCAAGCTCTGGGACTCGGGACTCTTCGAGGACGTGACGCTCGAGAAGGAGGAGTCTCCCGCCGGAGTCGTGCTCGTCGCGACCGTCGTCGAGCGGCCAATCGTCGCGGACCTCGAGTTTAGGGGAAACAAGAAGCTGACGACCTCCCAGCTCAAGGACAAGCTCAAGGAGGGCAAAGCCGAGATCCGGGTGGGGGCGCCTGTTTCCCTGCGAGACGTCGCGAAGGCGAAGACGGTCCTCCTCGACGCGTACAAGGCTGAAGGATTCCGGTCCGTGGCGATCGACGCGTCAACCGAGAATGTTTCCGAGATGCAGCGCCGCATCGTTTTCCTCATCGACGAGGGCGACAAGATGCTGATCGAGTCGATCGTCTTCTCGGGGAACACGGTCTTCGGCCAGACGAAGCTGCGGTACGCGATCAAGAAGACGAAGCAGGCGCACTGGTGGCGTTTTTTCGACAGCAAGTCCACGTTCAACCAGGCGGGCTACGAAGAAGACGTCGAGACCCTCCGCAAGGTCTATCAGGACGCGGGCTACAAGGACGTCGTCATCAAGGATCCGGTTCTCGACGTGTTCGTGACGAATCCCGCGGAAAAACGTCCTGAGAAGATCAAGAGACGCGTCCGGATCACGATCCCGATCGTCGAGGGCGAGAAGTTCTTCTTCGGAAAGGTCACGGTCGAAGGCTCCGTGGTGTTCCGGCCCGACCAGCTCGAGCGCTTTTTCGGATACCGGGCGGGGAAACCGATGAGCCGGGCCGTCATTGCCGAAGGAATGAAGGCGATCGACGCCACCTACCGCAGCCGCGGCTATATCTACGTGTTCATGAATCCCGAGAACACCGAGAAGCCGAATCACGTCGTGGACGTCGTCGTGAAAGTCACCGAAGGCGACCAGTACCGGCTCGGCCGCATCGAGTTCACGGGCAACAAGACGACGCGCGACAAGGTTCTGAGGCGCGAGCTGCAGGTCTTCGAAGGCGACATCATGGACATGGAGACCTTCAAGAAGAGCCTTTTCAAGGTGACGCAGCTCGGGTACTTCAAGATCGAGGAGGACCCCGACTTCCGGGTCAACCCGGAAAAGAAGACGGTCGACGTCTCGATCAAGGGCACCGACACGAACCGCAACGAGGTTCAGTTCGGAGCGGGTTACTCGCAGCTCGACGGTCTGTTCGGGCAGTTCCAGTTCAACACGCGGAACTTCCTTGGCCGCGGCGACAACCTCGGAATCCAGTTCCAGCGCGGCAACCGGTCGAACTTTTTCGACGTTTCGTTCGCCGAGCCGTGGTTCCTGGACCAGCGGATGTCGATCGGCGGCTCGATCTTCAATCGGACACTGGACTACAGCGACGTCGCCGGCGGCCTCGACCAGAAGAGCAAGGGATTGAGCCTCTCGCTCGGCTATGGGCTGGGCATCTTCGACCTCGTCTCGATCTTCTACGCCTACACCGACACGCAAAGCACGTATCAGGTGTACCCGCCGCCCCCGCCCCCCGGTGGCGGTGCCGTGCCGGTGGCTTTCGCGACGTACTTCGGCAAGACGTCCGGCATCACTCCCGGCTACCGGTACGACAGCCGGAACGATCCGTTCGACCCGAGCCGGGGTATGAGGATCGGCGCCGCGCTGTCCATATCCGGCGGCCCGTTCGGCGGCAACTTCTCGTACTACAAGCTGGCCGCGACCGTGACGCGCTACATCCCGTTCGGCAAGAAGGCCAACTTCGCGCTGAACCTCGACGTCGGATATCTCAGGGGATACGGCGGCGAGCAGGATCCCAACGAGCTCAACTCGGACAGCCAGATTCCGCTTTTCGACCGCTACCGAATCGGGGGAGATCGCTCCGTTCGCGGCTTCAAGTTCGGTTCCATCTACCCGCTGAACGACAAGGACGAGGCGTTCTTCACGAGTACCGGCGCGCTTCTCGGAGGGAACCGGTTCCTGGTTTTCAATTTCGAGTACGTGTATCAGCTCGCCGGCCCGTTGAAGCTCGCGGCCTTCTTCGACGCGGGAAACACATGGCTCGAGGGCCAGTCCGCCAGCCTCGGCTCCATGCGCACTTCGACAGGCCTCGAAATGCGCGTGTTCCTGCCCATTTTCCAGGCGCCCCTGCGGTTCATCTACGGCATCAACCTGCGCCCGAAGGACATCAACGACGCGGCGGGCAGGGTCATCCAGACGGAATCCAAGACCGACTTCCAGTTCTCAATCGGAACGACGTTCTAGCCATTGGCAGTATGATCCGCTCTTCCGTGGGGACGGCGTCTTCGCGGAGATTAAAATCAACGAAGGAGTTCCATCCATGAATCGCATCGTCACCCTCGCCGCCGGCGCTCTCGCTCTCGGCGCTCTCGCCGGCGGCGCCTCCGCCCAGATGGCCGCCGGCACGAAGATCGGCGTGATCGAGGTCCAGAAGATCGTACAGGAGTCCGCCATCGGCAAGGAGAGCCTGGCGCGGGTTCAGAAGGTCCAGCAGGCCAAGCAGGACGATCTCGGCAAGCGGCAGAAGGAGCTTCGGGACATGGAGCAGAAGATCCAGGACCAGGGGAAGTCCCTGTCCGAGGACGCCATGGAGAAGCTCCAGAAGGACTACCAGGCCAAGGCGCTCGACCTGAAGCGCTTCCAGGACGACGCCCAGCGTGAGCTGGAAGAGTCCCAGCGCAAGGAGCTCGGAGATCTCGAGAAGCGGATCATGCCCGTCATCAACGAGGTCGCGCGCGAGCAGGGTTACACGCTCGTTTTCAACAAGTTCAACTCGGGGCTGCTCTACGCGGATGACAAATCCGTCGACCTGACCGAGGCCGTCATCACGAAGTTCAACTCCATGATCGCGGCCCCGGCCGCGGCGGCCGCGCCGAAGCCTGCCTCACCGGTCGCGGCGAAGCCCGCAGCGCCGGCCGCGGCGAAGCCTGCCGCTCCCGCCACCCCCGCCGCGCCCAAGAAGTAACCCGGGCGTGGAGTCGATCTCCGTCGCCGAGGTGGCCGCCGCCTGCGGCGGGCGCGTCGTCGGCGACGGGGCCGCGTTACTGACCGGGGTCCGCGCGCTCGAGAGCGCGGGCCCTGAGTCCCTTTCCTTCGTCAGCGACGTCAAGGCGCTCAAGCGCGCCGTCGCATCGAGAGCGGGCGCGCTCCTCGCCCGTTCGGCCGGCGATCTGCCCGGAAAGACGGTCATCGAGGTGGCCGATCCGCAGCAGGCGCTCATCGCGGCTCTCCGCGTCTTCCACCCGGCGCGGGCCCCGCGGCCCGGCATCCACCCGACGGCCGTCGTCGAAGCGGGCGCGTTCGTCGATCCATCTTCCGAAATCGGGCCTTACGCCGTCGTGGGAGATCTCTCGCGGATCGAGGCGAACGCGGTGGTCGGCGCGCACGCCGTGGTCGGATCCCGCTGCCGGGTGGGCGCTGGTTCGTGGCTGCATCCCCACGTCGTCCTTTACGACGACGTTGTCCTCGGCGAGCGGGTCGAGGTCCACAGCGGCGCCGTCCTCGGGGCGGATGGATTCGGCTATTCGACGACGAGCAAGGGCCTCGTCAAGATCCCGCAGGTCGGCCGCGTGTCGATCGGCGACGACGTTGAAATCGGCGCGAACGCGTGCATCGACCGCGCAGCGCTCGAGGCGACGTCCGTTGGGGCCGGAACGAAGATCGACAACCTCGTCCAGGTGGGCCACAACGTCACGATCGGCCGCCACGATGTCATCTGCGCGCAGACCGGGATCGCGGGTTCGGCCGTTCTCGGCGACGGCGTCGTCCTCGGCGGCCAGGTGGGCGTCGCGGGCCACCTCACGGTCGGCGACGGCGCGAAGGTCCAGGCCCAGAGCGGCATCGGAGCCGATGTGCCGCCCGGGCAGGCGGTGCACGGATCGCCGGCGTTTGGGTACCGCGACTATCAGAAGTCCTGGATCGAGCTCCGTCGGCTACCGGAGACCGCACGCCTCGTACGCCGCCTCGCGGAGAAAGCCGGACTCCACAAGGGAGGGGACTCATGAGCGACCTGGATTCGAAGGCCGATATCCTCGAGATCCTCCGGCTCCTGCCGCACCGCTACCCGTTCCTCCTCGTCGACCGCATCCTCGAGATGACGCCCGGCCCGGTCGTCGTCGGTTCGAAGGTCGTCGGCCTCAAGAACGTGAGCGTGAACGAGCCCTTCTTCCAGGGCCACTTTCCGGGCAACCCCGTCATGCCCGGTGTCCTGATCATCGAGTGCATGGCGCAGGTCGCCGGCTGCCTCTTTTTCGCGAACGAGCCCGATCCCTCGAGCAAGCTGATGTTCATGACGGGCGTGGACAAGGCCCGGTTCCGGCGCCCGATCGTTCCCGGAGACCAGATCGTCGTGGCCGGCGAAATCGTGAACGTGAGACTCAACCTCGTGAAGTTCAAGGCGGAGGCCCGCGTGGATGGCGCGCTCTGCGCGGAGGCCGAGATGATGTCGAGCCTCGTCAACCGTCCAGGAGCTGCCTGATGCCGATCCACCCGACGGCCGTCGTCGACGAGGCGGCGTCCGTTCACGCCACGGCCGAAATCGGGCCATACGCGATCGTGGGCGTGAACGTCACGATCGGAGCGCGCACGGTGGTTGGCGCCCACGCGGTGATCGAGGGACCGACCACGCTCGGCGAAGACAACCGCGTCTCGGCGCTGGCTGCGCTCGGGGGACCTCCCCAGGACCTCAAGTACAAGGGCGAACCGACGACGCTCGTCATCGGGCACCGGAACTCGTTCCGCGAGTTCTGCACGATGCATCGCGGGACCGTCACGGGGCACGGCACGACGATCATCGGCGACGACAACCTCTTCATGGCATACGCGCACGTGGCGCACGACTGTGTCGTCGGGAACCGTACGGTCTTCGCGAACGGCGCGTCGCTCGCGGGCCATTGCGTCGTCGGAGACGACGCGGTTCTCGGGGCCTTCGCGGGCGTCCGGCAATTTCTGAGGATCGGCCGGCACGCCTTCATCGGGGCGTTTGCCGGCATCAACCACGACATCCTGCCGTTCCTCTGGAGCTCCTCGGATCGCGACGTCCGGGCCTGGAAGGTGAACAGCGTCGGTCTCGAGCGGAAGGGCTTCTCGAAGGAGCGCGTGGCGGCCCTGCAAAAGGCCTACCGCATCCTCCACCGGCATCGGCACGACCGTGCCGCGATGATGGCCGCGCTCGAGCCGGTCGCGGCCGCGTCAGACGACGTCAAGATGCTGCGCGACTTCATCGCGGAGTCGAAGCAGGGCATCCACGGAGCTTAGTTCTTCGTCTTTCTTTCTATTACTCTCGAAAGCCTCTTGATCCCTTCTTCGATCACGTCCGGTGCGGCGTAAGAGAAGTTCAGGCGCATCGTGCGCTCGCCGCCGCCGCAGGGGTAGAACGCGGCACCGGGGACGAACGCGACCTTCTCGGCGATCGCCTCGTCGAGGAGCTTCAGCGTGTCGAACCCCTCGGGCAGCGTCGCCCAGAGGAAGAGCCCGCCACCCGGCCGCGTCCAGCGCACGCCGGGAGGGGCGTGGTCTTCCAGCGCCCGGAGCATCGCGTCGCGTCGCTCCCCGTAAACGGTCCGGATCCGGCGCACGTGTTTGTCGAGGAACCCGCCTCTGGCGACCTCGTACGCAACGTGCTGACAGAACGTGGACGTGTGCAGGTCCGCGCCCTGCTTGATCTGGACGAGCTTCGAGATGACGACCTCGGGCGCGACGACCCACGCGATCCTGAGGCCCGGGGCGAGCGTCTTCGAGAGCGTCGACAGGTAAAGGACGTTGCCGGTGAAGGCGCGCTCGCCTTTCGCGCAGCCGTGCGTCTCGGCGTCGAGCCTGACGAGCGAGGGGAGGTGCTCGCTTTCGTACCGGAGCTGGCCGTACGGGTCGTCTTCGACGATCGGGGTCCCGTAGTGAGCCGCCCGTTCGACGAGGCGCCGCCGGCGCTCCATGCTCAGCGTCACCCCGGCGGGGTTCTGGAAGTTCGGGAGCGCGTACACGAACTTCGGTCCGCCCCTCAGCTGCTCCTCGAGCGCGTCGACGTCCATGCCGTCGTCGTCGATCGGCACGGGGAGGTAGTCGGCCTGGTAGGCGTTGAAGGCCTGCAGGGCGCCGAGGTACGTGGGCGCCTCGACGAGCACGCGGTCGCCGGGGTTGATGAGGAGCTTTCCGATCAGGTCCAGCGCCTGCTGCGAGCCGGACGTGATGAGGACGTTCTCGGGCCTCACTTCGACGCCGTAGCGGCTCATGTGGCGGACGAGGAGGTCGCGGAGGGGCCGGTAGCCTTCGGTCGTCGTGTACTGGAGGGCCGTCGTCCCGTTGTCCCTGAGAACCCTGTCCGTCGCGGCGCGGATTTCCTCGACGGGGAAGACCTCGGGCGCGGGCAGACCGCCGGCGAAGGAGATGATGTCGGGCTGCTCCGTGAGCTTCAGGAGCTCGCGGATCATCGAGGCCGTGATGCGCTGCGTTCTCTGAGCGAAACGCTGTGTCCAGAGCGTTTCGGG
>JARXKK010000045.1 GCA_030278895.1 Acidobacteriota bacterium | reverse complement strand
GGAACTTGAGGTGCGCGACAAAAGCGGACGCTGGTATTCGCTGCGCGTGCGTCCCTACAGGACGCTCGACAACCACGTGGATGGCGCGGTGATTGTGGTGGTGGACATCGACACGCTCAAGCGCAGCGAGCACGCAGTGCGCGAGAGCGAGGCTCGGTACCGCGCGATGTTCGCGTCGACCAACGTGGGCGTGAGCGAGACCGACGCGGAGACCGGCCGGCTTTTGCGCGTCAACGAACAGTTCGCGCGAATCATCGGCTACCCCGCGGCGGAGCTGGTCGGCAAGACATTCCTCGAGCTGACCCACCCCGACGACATGCCGGGGGACTTGGAAGGGTATTCCCGTCTGGTTCGGGGCGAAATCCCCTTCTACGAGGTCGAGAAGCGCCTCGTCCGCAAGGATGGGACGATTGTCTGGGTACACGTCACCGTCAATCTCGTTCGAGATGCCGCCAGCCGCCCGCTGCACACAGTGGTGATCACGATCGACATCACCGAGCGCAAGCGAGTGGAGGAGGCGCTGCGCGAAACCCATGAGGATGCGGTTCAGTCGCGCCGGGCGATGGAGAAGCTCAACGTGGCATTGCGAGAGAACGAGACCGAGCTGTCGGAGGCCGACCGCCGCAAGAACGAGTTTCTCGCCATGCTCGGTCACGAGCTCAGGAACCCGCTTGCCGCTCTTACGCATGGCCTCGATCTTATGGAGAGGGTGCCGGACAATCGCGCGCGACTCGAGGAGCTGCACGGGATGATGGTCCGGCAGACCAAGCGCATGGCCACCTTGCTCGACCAGCTTGTCGACATCGCGCGCGTCATTACAGGCAAGATCGAACTCTCGAAGGGCTGCATCGATCTGGCGGACGTCGTCCGAGCAGCCGTCGAAACAATGAGGCCGCTGGTAGAGTCCCAGCGGCACAAGCTCACCCTTTCGCTGCCGCCCGAAAGGAGCGCGCTCGTGCTGGGCGACGCGGTCCGGCTGACCCAGGTTGTGGAAAACCTTCTGACGAACGCCGCGAAGTACACGAACGAAGGTGGACAGATAGCGCTGACGCTCGAGGCGGACAAGGACAAGGCCCGGATCATCATTCGAGACACCGGCATCGGCATGAGTGCCGAGCTCCTTCCTCACATCTTCGAGGTGTTCACGCAAGCGCCGCGATCGCTGGAGCGCGCCAAGGGTGGGATGGGACTCGGCCTACCTCTGGTGCGGCGCTTGGTCGAGATGCACGAGGGACAGGTCAACGCCTCGAGCCCCGGTCTTGACCACGGCAGCGAGTTCATCGTCATTCTGCCGCGCATGCTCGAGAGGCGTTCCAAAAAGCGCCCCGAAGGCGACCCTGTCCCCGAGCCCGGCAAGGTTGTACCTCGCCGGATCCTGGTGGTGGACGACGAGGAAGATACGGCCGTGATGTTCGCAGACCTTCTCGAAAAGGACGGCCACCAGGCCCTTGCCGTCAACGACGGGCCGGCCGCCCTGGCGGCCATCCGCACGTTCCGTCCCGAGGTCGTGCTCCTGGACCTCGGCCTACCCGAGATGGACGGGTATGAGGTCGCAAGAAGGCTCCGCGAGGAGCACGGCGACAAGAAGATTCTTCTGATTGCCGTGACGGGCTATCAGAAGGACGCTTCCCGGCTGAACCAGGCCGGCTTCGACCATCACCTCATCAAGCCCCCCGACATGCGGAAGCTCTCCTCCTTGCTCGTGGCGTGGGCCAGCGGAAGTGGGACCCGATGAGCGTCTCGATCAATCCGGAGAAGATTGCCCGAGATGTCATCGTCGTCGGTGCGTCGGCGGGAGGGATCCATACAGTCATCGAGCTTCTCTCTCGCCTACCGGAGGACCTACCGGCATTCATGGGGGTCGTGATCCATCGAGGTGCCGTTTCCAAGTCGAATTGGTCCACCTCACTCGGTATGAAAGCAAAGCTGCGCGTCGTCGAGCCCGCCAACGGGGACTCATTGATGCGTGGGGTCGTCTACATCGCACCGGCCGACTGTCATATGACGTTTGAACACGACAGCATCTCCCTCGATGGCGGTGCCAAGGAACATCGCACGCGACCGGCAGTGGATCCGCTCTTCACCTCGGCGGCGCTCGCGTATGGACCCCGCGTAGTGGGCGTTGTGCTCACCGGCGGCGGCCACGACGGAATGCAGGGTCTCCTGGCTATCACGACAGCCGGCGGACTCTCTCTCGTACAGAAGCCTTCGGAAGCTGAACACGCTTCGATGCCCGAGTATGCCATCGCACACGACCACGTTCGCGCAATGCTCACCGTCGACGAGATCAGCGATGCGCTCCTACTGCTCGCACGAGGAGGCGCGGTTCCGATCGGCGCTGCAGAGGCGCCGAAGATCTAGCTGTCCATCTCCGCTTTTTTGTGTCGGCACTTGCCCGAATCGACTTCACACGGCACCATGGGCACTCACGTGCCCGTCTTCCGCGAAAACGACAAGCTCTTCCACAAATTCAATCCCGATCTCGGGCCGGGGCGCGTCGAGAAGGTGGACGGGCGCCGCATCGTCGTCTTCTTTCCCCTGACCGAGAGCCACCTGACGCTCGCGGCCGACGACAAGGCCCTGCGCCCGCTGCCGCTCGGCGCCGGACAGAAGGCGCGGCTCGAGGGGGAGGAAGGCGAGGTCGTCGTGGACGCCATCTCTCCTTCCGGAGTGCTCCTCGCCGACGGGCGCACGGTGGATCCGGTCCTCCTGTGGCCGCTCGCGCCGCCCGACGATCCCGTCGAGCGGCTCGCCGCGCTCCAGACCGACCGGGCGGCCGCGTTCCGGAACCGGCTCGACGGGCTCCGGCTCTCCGAAATCCGGCAGGCGGCCGGCCTCGGCTCTTTCCTCGGCGGCCGCATCACGCTCTTCCCGCATCAGCTCGACGTCGCCGAGAGGGCCACCGCGGCCGACCCGGTTCGCTGGCTGCTGGCCGACGAGGTGGGCCTCGGCAAGACGATCGAGGCCTGCCTCATCCTCTCGCGCCTCCTGCGCACCGACCGGGCCGACCGCGCGCTCGTCGTCGCCCCCGCGACGCTCACCGTGCAATGGCTCGGCGAGCTGTACCGGAAGTTCCACCAGACGTTCGTGCTCCTCGACCGCAAGAGGCGGGAGGACGTCGTGAAGGACCACGGCGAAGGCTTCAATCCCTTCGAGGCCCACCGGCACGCGATCGTGGCGCTCGAGGAGTTCATCGAGGACCCCGCGCTTTCGAAGCAGGCCGTCGCCGCGGGATTCCAGGTCCTCGTCGTGGACGAGGCGCACCGGCTGGAACGCGCGAAGGGCGATGCGGGGAGCGACGCGTATCGGGCGATCGCGCCCCTGACGCGCATCGCGCGGCACGTGCTGCTTCTCTCCGCGACGCCTCTCGAGGCGGACGCCCACGGCTTTTTCCGCCTGCTCGAGCTGCTCCGGCCCGACGCCTACACGTCCGAGGACGCGTTTCTCGAAGCGCTCGAACGGGGAGAGCCGCTGCCGCCGTGCACGAGCGCGACGCGACGCGTGGACATCGGCGGGCTCCAGCCGCGCGTGCCGGCGCCGGTGGATCTCGAGGAGGCGCCGGCCGCCGCCGGTCTCACCGGCGACGAGAAGGAAGACGCTGCGGATCCGCGTGTCGCGTGGATCGCGCGGCAGGACGAGATCTGGCGCGCCGGGGGCACGGCCAAGACGCTCGTCTTCGTTCACGAGCGCGCGACGTTGTCGGTCCTGAAGGAGCGGCTGGAGTCCGCGACGCGCAAGCGCGTCGCGATCTTCCACGAGGAGCTCACGCCGGAGAGAGGCGACGTCGAAGTCGCCGAGTTTCGGAGGCCCGACGGGCCGTCGATCCTGATCTCGACGGAAGCGGGCGGCGAGGGCCGCAACTTCGAATTCTGCCGCCGCCTCGTCCTCTTCGACCTGCCGCGTGACCCGGCCGCGGTGGAGCAGCGAATCGGCCGGCTCGACCGCATCAACCGGTCGATGCCGGTCGAGATCGTGTATTTCCGGCCGCCCGGCGGTTTCGAGCGCGAGGTCGTCGATCTCTACGAGCGCATCGGCCTCTTCACGTCGCCGCTCGGCGGGCTCGAGCGCTCGCTGTCGGACGTGGAGGCCGCGATCCGCAGGGCCGAGCGGTTTGCGAAGGCGGGGAAGGCCCTGCCGATCGAGGCCCTCGCCGAGGAGATGCGGCGCGCGGCCGACGCGCGGCAGAAGGCCGTCTACCACCACCTGCACCAGGACGGCTACGCGCCGGAGAAAGCGGACCAGATTCTCGCCCGCGTGCCCGCGGATCTCGACGCGCGCATGGAGCGCTTCGTCCTCGATGCCTCGGACCTCCATGGGTTCGAGACCGCGGAGCGGGCGGGGAAGAGCACGTGGTACGTGGAGTTCGGCGCGGACGCCCTCGTCGAGCACCTGCCCGGCGTGGCGGGTGGCGCACGCTGGCTGGGCACGTTCGACCGCGACGAGGCCGTGCGCAAGGAAGACCTCGACTTCTTCGCATCGGGCCACGCGCTGGTGGAAGGGCTGTTCCGCGAGCTCGAGGACGGCGCGCGCGGCCGGACCGGGCTTCTGCTGATCGAAAAGACCGGCGTTTCGGCGGCGGGCCTCCTCTATGTGTTCCGCCGCGGCACGGGAATCGAGGTGGCGGCGACGGGATTCGACGGCTCGCCGCGCCCCGAGTTTGCGGAGCTGATCCTCGGCCGCGGAGCCTCCATCCGCGGGATTCGTCCCGAGAACTGGCTGGAAATCCTCCGGAAAGCCGCCGGAGGGCGAACGCCCGACTGGGCTTCGCTGGTGCGCCGTCTCTCGCGCCGTATGCTGGCGGAGCGAAAGGGCCGGAAGCTCGAGGCCGTCGCGGCGTTCCGTCTGATGCGCTGACCGGGAACCTTCGGCCCTTTCCGGGGTCATAGACTCGCGGGAGACGCCATGACAAACGTACGCCGGGTTGCCCTCTTCGCCGCCGCCGCCCTTCTGGCCGCCGGGACCGCCCGCGTGGCTTTCACGTTCGCGGGAGCCCGCCTGACGGGCGACGACCCCTGGAAGGAGGTCGAGCGGCTCGTCTCCGAGCAGAAGTTCGAGGAGGCGGCCGGGAAGGCCGGGAAGATTCGCGAGGCCGCGCGCGCCGCGGGCGACGAGACGAACGAGGCGAAGGCGCTCGTCCGCGAGGTCCAGCTGCGGACGGCGCTCCATGGTTACGAGACGTCCGTGCGTTTCCTGAAGGACCAGCCCTGGCCGAAAAGCCTGCTCCCGCGAACGACTCTGCGCCTTTTCTACGCCCAGTCGCTCGTGACGTACGCGCAGGCCTACGGGTGGGAGATCGGAAAGCGCGAGAAGGTATCGTCGACGGGCGCGGTCGACCTCAAGGCGTGGACGCGCGACGAGATCCAGGCCGAGGCGGTGCGCGCGTACGTCGAGGTCTGGAAGGACCGCGAGGCCCTCGGGCGCGTGCCGGTGAATGCCGTCGCCGAGTTCGTCGAGCCGAACAACTACCCGAAGGAGATCCGGGGCACGCTGCGAGACGCGGCGTCGTACCTCTTCGCCGCTCTTCTCGCCGACACGTCCGGCTGGCGCCCCGAGCAGTCGAACGGCGTCTTCTCGCTGGATGCGAGGGCTCTCGTCGCGGGCGACGTCGCGGTCTCGAGGCTCGTGAAGCTCGAAGACCCGGCCGTGCACCCGCTCCTGAAGCTCGGCGCCGTCCTCGACGACCTCGAGGCGTGGCACGCCTCCGCGGGCGAGAAGGAGGCCGCCTTCGAGGCGCGGCTCGAGCGCCTCCGCCGCCTCGACGCGGCGCTCACGGACCCGGGCGACAAGGCCGCGATCCGCAAGGACCTTGCCGCGAAGCTGCCGGCGTACGCCGGCGTTTCGTGGTTCTCGATGGGGAAGGCGCAGCTCGCGGACTTCACGCGTGCCGAAGACAAGCCCGGCAACCTCGTGCGGGCGCGGACGCTCGCGCTCGAGGCGATCGAGGCCTGGCCGAAGTCGCTCGGCGCACAGCGGGCCCGCTCGATCGCCTCACAAATCGAGATGCCCGACTGGCAGATGGCGGCGATGGCGGCCGACGGACCCGGCCGCCGTTCGATCGAGGTCACGCACCGAAACTTCCCGGTCCTCTACTTCCGCGCGTATGCGGTGGACCTCGAGGCTCGCATCGGCCGGGCGAAGGACTACAACCTCCTGCCCCAGGGGAAGGAGCTCGACGACCTCGTGGCGAAGGAGTTGCCGGTCGCGTCCTTCGAGGTCGCGCTTCCGGGAACGCCGGACTACAAGTCGCACCGCACGTTCGTGACGCCGCCGGCTCTCGGACGCGGCCTGCACGTCATCGTCGCGTCCGCCGACAAGGGCTTCGACCCCGGCAAGGGCCCGCTCCGCGCGGCCGGAATCATCGAGACGGACCTCGTGCTCACGGTCCGCCAGACGGTCACGAATGCCCTCGAGGCGCGGGTCGTGACGGGGTCGACCGGTCGCCCCGCGGCCGGGGCCACCGTATCGCTGTATCTCTATGACTGGCAGAAGGGCCACCGCCGCCTCGCGGACGCCACGGCGGGACGGGAGGGTTTCGCCACCTTCGAGCCGACACCCGAACGGAACAGCAAGCCGCTCTTCCTCTTCGCGCGACGCGGTGACGACATCGCGCTGGACGCCGCGTCCGTCTCGATGTGGGCGCGCGGGCAACCCGGCGAGGCGTCCTCGGCGCTCGTTTACACGGACCGGAGCATCTACCGGCCGCTCCAGAAAGTGCTCTGGAAGGCGATCGTCTACCGCGGCCGCGCGGATCAGGCGAAGTTCCAGGTCGCGCCCGCGACGACGGTCTCCGTGACACTCGTCGACGCGAACGGCCAGGCCGTCGAGTCGAAGGCCGTCACGACGAACGCGTACGGTTCGGCGGCGGGGGAGTTCGCCCTTCCCGCGGGCCGCGCGCTCGGCGCATGGGCCGTGAGGTGCGACTGGGGCGGGATCGCGTCGATCCGCGTCGAGGAATACAAACGGCCCACGTTCGAGACGACGCTCCTCGAGTCGAAGGACGCCCTCCGTCTGAACCGGCCCGCGACGTTCCGCGGCGAGTCCCGGTACTACTTCGGCCTTCCTGTCGCGAACGGAACCATCGCGTGGCGCGTCACGCGCGAGACCGAATACCCGTGGTGGTGGTGGTGGGGCTGGTTGGGCGGCGGGCGTTCCGCCGGAGCCGAGACCGTCGCGACCGGCAACGCCGCGCTCGGCGCGGATGGAAAGTTCGCGGTCACGTTCACGCCGAAGGCGGACGAGCGCGCGAACCGGGAGCTGACGTATCGCTATCACCTCTCCGCGGACGTCACGGACGAGGGTGGCGAGACGCGCTCGGCGGATCGGTCGTTCCGGCTCGGGTTCGTGAGCGTGAAAGCGAGATTGGAGAAAGAAGAGAATTTCTTCTTAGAAGGTAAGAGGGGCGGGGCGACCATCGTGCGCTCCGACCTGGATGGTGCGCCTCGTGAGGGCAAGGGGGCGTGGAGACTGCTGCGACTCATCTCACCCGAGAAGACCCTCCTCCCCGCCGAATTACCTTCTAAGAAATCCGAAAACGGCGCCACGTCCAGCGAGCCGCGCGCCGCATTCGACGTGACGACCCCCGGCGACCTCCTCCGTCCCCGCTGGTCGACGTCGTACTCGATCGAGGAGTGGCTCCGCACGTGGAAGGACGGCGCGGAGACGGCGTCCGGCGCGCTGACGCACGACGCGAAGGGCGAGGCGAAGCTCGACTTGCCCTCGCTGTCCGCGGGTGCTTATCGCCTGCGCTACACCACGGTCGACGACTTCGGAGCGAAATACGAGATGTCGCAGGACTTCCTCGTCGCGGGCGGAAGGACTGCGCCGGCCCTGCCGCTCGTCCTCCTCGCCGAATCCTCGTCCGTGAAGGTCGGCGGCGTCGCGCGTTTCTTCGTTGCGTCCGGCCTCCGCGACCAGACGATGTTCCTCGACGTCGCACGCGCGGGAAAGCCGATCGAGCGCCGCATCCTGAGGGCGGGAACCGACCCGGTCGTGATCGAGCGGACGATCTCGGAGGAGGACCGCGGCGGGCTCGGTGTCACGTTGACCGCCGTGCGCGACCACCAGTTCCTGCAGCAGACGCAGACGATCTTCGTGCCGTGGGACGACCGCGAGCTGAAGGTGTCCTTCGCGACGTTCCGCGACCGCCTGCGCCCGGGACAGACCGAGACGTGGCGCGTGACCGTGAGGGGCGCGACGCCGGAGCACCCGCTCAAGGAGACCGCCGAGCTCCTCGCGTACATGTACGACCGCAGCCTCGACTCCTTCACACCTCACCGTCCGCCCAGTCCGCTCTTCCTTCTCCCGAACCGCGCGACGCCCCTCGTGACGCGCGCGACGCTCGGCCAGGCGCCTCAGCTCTGGCTCACGAGCAGCGGCTTCCCCGTGCCCCCGTCGCCGCCCTATCTCATCGGGGACCGTCTCAAGTTCGAGAGCGGTTACGGGATCGGCGGCCCGGGCATGAGGAATCGCGGGATGGGCGGCGCCTATAACCAGGCGTATCCCGCCTCGGCTCCGATGGCGATGAAATCGGCGGTGGCGCGGCAGGAACTGGCCTCGTCTGTCGTTGCGGAAGGCAAGCTATCCGACTCGAAGAACGGACGAGACGAGGAGATCGATTCACTTTCAAAGAAAAAGGACGGCGACAAGGCGCGCGCAGACGCAGCAGGCGAAGGGACGGGTCTTCGCAGCAATTTCTCGGAGACCGCCTTCTGGCAGCCGCAGCTCCTGACGGGCGCCGACGGATCGGCGTCCATCGAGTTCACCGTGCCCGACTCCGTCACGTCGTGGAAGGTGTTCGTCCACGCCGTCACGAAAGACCTGCGCGGCGGTTCGGTGGACGCCGAGACGAAGACGGTGAAGGACCTCATGGTCCGGCCGTACGTCCCGCGCTTCCTGCGCGAGGGCGACAAAGCCGAGATCAAGGTCGTCGTGAACAACGCCTCCGCGAAGCCGTTGAGCGGCACGCTCGCGTTCGAGATCACGGACCCCGCGACGGGAAAGAGCCTTCTCGCGGCGTTCGGCCTCGAAAGCGGCGCGTCGAAGGCTTTCACGGCGCCGGCGGGCGGCGGGACGAACCTGACGTTCCCCGTCACGGCCCCGAAGGGCCTCACGACTGTCGCCTTCAAGGCCGTCGCGATTTCGGGCGACCTCTCGGACGGCGAAGTCCGCCCGGTGCCGGTGCTGCCCGGCCGGATGCACCTCGTCCAGTCGCGTTTCGTCACGCTGAAGAACAAGGATCGCAAGACTCTTCGCTTCGACGACCTCGCGAAGAACGACGACCCGAGCCTCGTGAACGAACAGATGGTCGTCACGGTGGACGCTCAGCTGTTCTATACGGTGCTGCAGGCGCTGCCGTACCTCGTGAACTACCCCTACGAGTGCACGGAGCAGACGCTGAACCGCTTCCTTTCGACGGGCATCGTCTCGAGCGTCTACAAGGACTACCCGGCCGTCGCGAAGATGGCGGCCGAGATGGCGAAGAGGACGACGCCTCTCGAGTCGTGGGACGCGACGGATCCAAATCGGAAGATGGCGCTCGAGGAGACGCCGTGGCTCGTGAACGCGAAGGGCGGCCGCACGGACATCGACTCGATCAACGTCCTCGACCCGCGCGTCGCGCAGGCGAACCGCGAGTCGGCGCTCGCGCGGCTGAAGAAGGCCCAGACGTCGATCGGGGCGTTCCCGTGGTTCCCGGGCGGCCCGCCGTCGCCGTACATGACGCTCTACATCCTCCACGGCTTCGCGAAGGCGCTCGAGTTTGGCGTGGACGTTCCGAAGGACGTGACGACGCGCGCGTGGGGCTACGTCGCGCAGCACTGGAAAAGCGAATGGCGTGCCTGCATGGCGAACGACCGTTGCTGGGAATACATCACGCTCCTGAACTACGTCCTCTCGACGTATCCCGACGTCTCCTGGAGCGGCGGCGCGTTCACCGAAGCCGAGCGGAAGGAGATGCTCGACTTCTCGTTCAAGCACTGGCGGCGCCACGCGCCTTACCTGAAGGGCTACCTCGCGCTGACGCTGAAGCGCTCGGGCCGCCCGGCCGACGCGAAGCTCGTGTGGGACTCGGTGATGGACTCGGCGAAGTCGAACGAGGAACAGGGGACGTTCTGGGCGCCCGAGGATCGCTCGTGGCTCTGGTACAACGACACGATCGAGACGCAGGCGTTCGCGCTGCGGACGCTCCTCGAGCTGGATCCTGCGAACGCGAAGAAGGACGGCCTCGTCCAGTGGCTGCTCCTCAACAAGAAGCTCAGCCAGTGGAAGTCGACGCGCGCGACGGCCGAGGTCATCTACTCGCTCGTCCACTACCTGAAGAAGGAAGGCGCGCTCGGCGTCTCCGAGGACGCGACCGTGACGGTCGGCGTTCAAAAGGTGACGTTCACGTTCGACCCGGAGAAATACACGGGCAAGAGCAACCGGATCGTGATTCCCGGCGAGAAGGTCGATCCGAAGACGACGTCGACCGTCGTCGTCGAGAAAGAGAGCAAGGGCTTCGTCTTCGCGTCGGCCGCCTGGCACTTCTCGACCGAGAAGCTGCCTACCGAGGATCGTGGCGATTTCTTCCAGGTCTCGCGGAAGTACTTCCGGCGGGAGAACACGGGGAAGGATTTCACTCTTCAGCCGCTCGCCGAGGGCGCCGTCATCCGGCCGGGAGACCAGATCGAGGTGCAGATCTCGCTTCGGACGAAACACGACGCCGAGTACGTCCACCTGCGGGACCCACGGGCCGCGGGCCTCGAGCCCGAGAACGTCGTGTCGAAGTGGAAGTGGGATCTCGGGATTGCCTGGTACGAGGAGACGCGCGACTCGGCGACGAACTTCTTCTTCGAGCGCCTGCCCGTCGGCGAGTACACGTTCAAGTACCGGCTGCGCGCGAACATGGCGGGTACGTTCCGTGTCGGTCCGGCCACGGTCCAGTCCATGTACGCACCCGAGTTCAACGCCTATTCGGCGGGCGCGGTTCTCAAGGTGTCACCGTGAGATCCCGACTTCCGTCGCGCCGGGAGCGCCCGTCGCGCCGGTGCGCGCCCGCGCCTTCGCGAGCAGCCGTGCCCGGAAGAGACCGGGCGGGATCTGACCTTCGAGGAGGAATTCCTCGTGGAACCGCTTCTCCGAGAAGGACGGCCCTTCGATCTTCCGGCACTCCTCGCGGAGTTCGAGAATCTCGGCCTTTCCGAGGAAGTACGTGACGGCCTGCGTGGGCCACTTCGAATAGCGGAAGATCTCCCGGCGGACCGAGGCGACGGCCGCGCGCTCGGCGGCGTCCGGATTCGACGCGGGGTCGGCCGAGACGGGGCCCTTCACGAAGGCCACGTTGCGCGAAAAATAGTTGACGGCGTCTTCGAACGACATGAACCCGCAGTGGATCCCGGTGTCGACGACGACGCGGGCGTCCCGGAGGAGCTGGTTCTGAAGCTGGAAAAGGCGTTCCTCGGGTGTGTAGAAACCGCCGGGGAAATCCGGGCGGGGCTCGCCCACGAGGCGCTCGCAGTAGAGCGCCCAGCCTTCGGAGGACATCGCGTCGCCCCACATGGAGGCCGAGTCCTCCACGCCGCCGGGCGTCAGCCAGCGAATCTTCGGGATCGCCGCCGCGTGGGCGCGCCCGAACTGGTAGTACCAGTCGTGCCCGGGGAAGCCCTCGTGAGCCGCGAGGCTGGCGATAGCCGCGCGGGCGTGCTCGCGGAGCGCCGCGGGGTCGTTGCCCGTCGGCGTCACGTAGAACTGCCCGATGCCGTCCTCTCTGAATTGCGGAGCCGGGTAGTAGGCGGCGTCGATCGTGGCCTGAAGCGGCGCCGGCGTGAAGACGACGTCCAGCTTGTAATCGGCCGGCAGGTCGAACATCCCGGTCTTCCGGCCGTAGTCCACGAGGCGGCGGCAGGCGCCCCGGTACCACGACAGCATCTCGTCGTCCGTTTTCGGGATGTCGTCTCCGAGGGCCGTCAGAACGGCGCCGAGCGAGGGGTCGGGGAAACCGTGGTCCGCCGCGATGCGTCGCGCGAGCGCGGTCATCTCGCCGAGGGTCGCGGCCACGGCCGCCTTTCCGTCGGCGTGGAGATCGCGCGGGCTGCGCACGACGAGGAGGTTGTTCTGGAGCGCCCACGAGTATTCCGCGTCGCCAACCGCGAACCGGTCTCTGTCGAAGGCGGGCTTGAGCGCCTTTCCTCCTGTCTCGAAGAAGAGGTCCAGGAGGCCCTTGCGGAAGTCCCGAAACGCGGCCGCCGCGGCCGGACAGCCCACCGAGAGCGCCGACCGGGTGTCGGCGCTGGCGCCCCACGAGACGGCCTTCTCGGGAAGGCTCTTCTCGAAATAGACGGCCGTCGATTCGGCCGCGTCGACCGCGGCCGTGATGAGGCGCCGGTCCGGGATCGCGTTGCCCGACGTGCCGCGCCTGACGTTGGCGAGGGCGGTCTTCAGGTACGCGGGTACAGCGGCCGCCCGCATCGCGACACCGCGCCACTCCGCGGCCGTGCCGCGGGCACCGCTCGCGCCGGGAGCCATTCCCTGAAGAGTGAACTCGATGCCCCGCAGCGGCTCTTCGAGGAAGGCGTCGAGGGCCTTCTCGTGCACGCGCCGGTCGAGGTTACGGACGAGGAACGCGAGCTGGGCCTTCAGGACGGAGGCGTCGATGCGGTCCGGCTCCGACAGCTTCCGCATGTCGATCTTCACGAGGCGCGCCTGAAACCCGGTCCACTCCTCGCGCTCGGCGTGCAGTGCGCCGGGAGAGTAGTCACGCAGCTTGCCGTCGAGGGCGGCATACGCGGGCTCGAGCCCCGCGGCGCCCAGATAGGTCGCGACGACAGGAAAACGCTCGAGGAAGGTTCGGAGGTAGTCCGCCTCGAGCGAAGAAAAGACCGAGGTCTTTTGCTTCGGAGGAGGAGAGGAAGAAGACTTCTGAGAATGCGCGGGCAGCGGCGCCGCGCAGGTCGCAAGAGTCGCCGCGATGGTTACGGTGCGTGCGAGTCGGCCTCTTACCCTTCTAAGCAATTCCCAAATCCTCCCTTCTGTTTCTTCGCTATTCAGGACGCGGATTCTCTCTCAGCCGCCGGAGAAAGAAGGGAAGGCCGACGGCCCCCGCCGCCAGAGTCGTGAGGACGTGCAGGAGGCCGCCGAGGACGGCGCCTGTCGCAAGCGGCAGCCCGTCGAGAGCGGCGGCCGCGGCGAAGCCGGATTCGTAGGGGCCGAACGTGCCCGCGGGCGAGGGGAGGACCGCAGCCGTCGCGATCGACGCGAAAAGGGCGACGAGAAGCGTCGCGGGATGGATCGAGAACCCCAGCCCTCGCGCGGTGAGCCAGAGCGCCGGGACATGAAGGGCGAGAAATGCCGCCGCCGCGGCCGCGGCCATCGCATACGAGCCCGGTGCCCGCCGCGCGACGGAGAGCCCCTCGGCCACCTCGCGCGCGAAGGCGTGACGGCGGCTGCTCTCGGGAAGCCGGGGCACGAGAAAGACGAGCAGCCGTCCGCCCGCGAGGGGCAGGGCGAGGAGAAAGGCGGCTCCGAAGAGAACGAGCGCGGCCACGCCGGCCCCGAGCACGTGCGTCCCGCGTGTGAAAAGCAGCCAGGCCGTTCCCGCGAGGCCCGCGAGAAGCAGCGTCGCCGTGTCGAGCAGCTTCACGAGCGCGAAGACCGCGCCCGAGCGCGCCCAGCTCGCGCCGAGCGCGGCCTTGATGGACGCCCAGGATCCGATCTCTCCGCTTCGGAACGGCATGACCTGCAGGAGAAAAGTCGTCGCGCCCGAGAGCGACCACGCGTTCGCGACGGGGATCCGGTCGGCGGGGGGGAGAAGAAGATTGAAGCGAAAGGCTCGAACTCCGAACGCAAAGACATTGAGGAGACAACCGAGCCCCACGAGCCAGAGGTTTGCGGAGGAGAGGCGGGAGAAAATTTCTGCTGAAGAGGTCCGGAATGCAGCCGCTGCCAGCACGAGCAGAGCCGCCACGAAGGCGACGCCGAAGATTTTCTTAGAAAGGGTCATCCGCCCATTCACCTTCTAAGAGAATTCGGACGCTGCGGCTGCGCCAGAGTCGCGTCGTCGCGCTTCTGCCCGTTCATCTGCCGTCTTCAGCAGAAAATTCCTTCTTCTCTTCTGACCCCTGCCGCCGCTGCTCGACGACGAGCTCTTCGAGAAGGGTGCGGTTGATGGAGATGAGGTCCGCGAGAAGTCCGGAAAGAGCGCTGACGACGGCCGCGACGAACAGCACGGCCGCGAGCAGCAGCGACTGGATGTGGCCGGCCGGGTTGTGATCGGTGAGTACGAAGAAGACGTAGCGCCCGACGAGCCCGAAACCGAGGAGCGCGAGGAGCGCGGCGCAGCCGAAGAAGACGGGCAGGGGCTTGTAGAGAGCCGTGATGCGCAGGATGTTCGCGCCCTGCACGAGAACGTAGTTCGAGGTGCGCCGGATGAGGCGTGACGGCCGCACGGCCGGATTCGTGCGCACCGGAACCGAGGTGACGGCCATCTCCTTGTTGCCGGCCTGGATCAGCGTCTCGAGCGTGTAGGTCATCTTCGAGAAGACGTTGAGCCGGAGGGCGGCTTCGCGGGTGAGAGCGCGAAAGCCGGATGTCGCGTCGGGCACGTCGGTGCCGGAGGCGCGGCGCACGACCCAGGAGCCGAAACGCTGCGTGAGGCGCTTGCCGGGCGAGAAGTCGGACTTCGTGGCGACGCCCCGGTCTCCGACGACGATGTCGGCCACGCCCCCGAGGAGGGGGGCGACGAGGGAGTCGATGTCGGCTGCCGCGTACTGGCGGTCGGCATCCGTCGAGACGATGACATCCGCCCCGAGGCGCAGCGCGGCGTCGAGCCCGGCCCGCCAGGCGAACGCGAGCCCGCGGTGAATGGGAAGACGGACGACGTGGTCCGCGCCCGCCCGCCGCGCGGCCTGGGCGGTGCCGTCGGTCGAGCCGTCGTCCACGACGAGCGTCTCGACTGAATCGAAGCCCGGCACGCGGCGGGGCAACTCCGCGAGCGCGGGCCCTATCTGTTCCGCCTCGTCCCAGGCGGGAATCTGGATGACGAGCTTCACGGCGTGGGAGAGCCTAGCAGGGCCACCTGCTCGAGGCGTTACGATCCGTCCGCCATGAAGATCCGATTCAGGTTTTCCGCGTTCTTTCTTGTCGTTTCCCTTGCGGGGGGGTTTCTCGCCGCCCAGGACGGCCCTCCGAAGGAAGATCGCGCGTTTCGACAGACGGATCTCGTGGAGCTCGTGACTCTCGACCCCACGATCCGCCTCGACGTGCGCTATGCGACGAAGAACAACGAATTCGGGCGGCCCTTCTACTCCGAAGCCCGCGCGTTCCTCCAGCGCCCGGCCGCCGAGGCTCTCGCCCGTGTGCACCGCGCTCTGAGGGTGAAGGGCTACGGCCTTCTCGTTTTCGACGGCTACCGGCCGTGGGCCGTCACGAAGCAGTTCTGGGATCTGACGCCGGCCGATAAGAAGGTCTTCGTCGCGAACCCGAAGAACGGCTCGCGGCACAACCGGGGCGGCGCCGTCGACCTGACGCTCGTCGACCTTGCGACGGGAAAGGAAGCCGACATGGGCGGCGCCTACGACGAGATGTCGAAGCGCTCGTACGTCACGTACGAAGACGGCCCGAAGGAGGCGCTCGCGCGTCGCGAACTGCTCCGGGGCGCGATGGAAAAGGAGGGGTTCTTCGTCTACCCGTGGGAGTGGTGGCACTTCGACTGGAAGGACTGGCGCGAGTACGCCGTGCTCGACGTGCCCTTCGCGTCGTTCAAGCAGCCCGCGCCCGCCGGCGCGACGCCCTGACCGTGGCCTCTGTCCGCCATCGGCTCCTCATGCGGCTCGTGAGCTTCTACCCGCCGTATCTCGGGGCGGGCGTGCGCGTGACGCATCCGAAGGACGATGCCTACCGGATCGTCGTACGGATGGCTCTCCGCTGGTGGAACAAGAATCTCTTCGGGACGCAGTTCGGCGGGTCGCTCTACTCGATGTGCGACCCGCACTTCGTCTTCATCCTTCTCAGGAACCTCGGCCCCGGCTACGTCGTGTGGAACAAGTCGGCCGAGATCGAGTTTCTGCGGCCGGGCCGGGGGCGCGTCACGGCGACCTTCCACGTCCCACCGGAGAAGATCGCGGAGATCCGCGCGGGGGCCGACCGCGGCGAGAAGGTGGAGCCCATGCTCGTCGTCGAGATCGTCGCCGACGACGGCTCGCTCGTCGCGCGCGTCACCGAGACGCTCTGGGTGCGGAAGAAGGATTCCCCTAGAACTTGAAATTGATTCCGGCCGTCCCATGCCAGAAATCGGCCTTCGGGTTGTCGTTGTAGCGGTCTCGAATCGCATCGACGGAGTCGACGCCCAGAAACACGTAGCGTACGTCCACGTGAAAGGACACCTTGCTGTGGGCGCCGAACTCGACGCCGCCGCCCGCGTGCCCTCCGAAAGTGTGCTGGGTGTCCGCTCCGAGAGTCGCGAGGGGTCCGAGGTACGTCGACCTCGTGAAATACCAGCCTCCGCCGCCCAGGAGATACGGCTGAACCGGGCCGGGCAGAATGAAGACCATCAGAGACGCCTGCACGGGGTACTGCTCGACGCGCAGGGTGTCGGTGCCCGCGGCGCTGTACGTCGTCCTCTTGTAGTCGATCAATCCTTCGACGCCGAGGGGGCCCGGGAAGCGCAGCCGAAGCTGAGCGCCCCCCGCCCAGGTCCCGTCCGCCCCGTTCGCCTTCGTGTACGAGGCGTGCCCTCCGAGGGAAAACTGGGCGTGAGCCGGAAACGCGGCGATGAAGAGAAGAAAAGTAACGGGAGCAAGCAGGATCTTCAGCGAAATTTTCACTCTTGGAATCCTCCGTCCGGAACTGAGCAAGATCGCTGCCCGAGGCAGTCGTCGAAAGAGAGTATCCAACAGGGCGTGAACCAACCCCTCGCCTTTCGATATGCTACGGCCCTCTGAAAGGGGGACCGGCATGGCATTTCCCGACGAAAAAGAGCCCGATTTCTCGGATGTAGAGAGCGGCAGCTCCAGCTCGGCCGCGAAGCCTAAGGACGAGGTGGTCACGCGCACGTACACGGTCGTGGGCGGCGACAGCCTCTCGAAGATCGCGAAGAAGATCTACGGCGACGGCGGCCGCTGGACGGAGATCTTCGACGCGAACAAGGACACGATCAAGAACCCCGACATGATCCACCCCGGCCAGGTTCTGAAGATTCCGGGCGCCTGAGCGAAAAAGGAGAAATGACCATGAGAACGTTCCATCCCGCTGCCATGCTCGCCCTCGTCGCTGCGGTCGCCCTCGGCGCTTGCGCGAAGAAAGAGCCGCCCCCGCCGCCTCCAACTCCTGTTCCGGCGCCCACCGCCGTGCCGACACCCGTGCCGTTCAAGGTCACGTCCGTCGACCTCGGCAAGTCCATCGGCGAAGACAAGAAGATCAAGGAAACCGCCGCGGCATTCGCCCCGAAGGACACGATTTACGCCGCGATCTCCTCCGAGGGAGCCGCGGCGAAGGTCACGCTCAAGGCACACTGGACGTTCGGCGCGAAGAACCAGGTCGTGAACGAGGAGACCCGGGACATCGCCCCGACAGGTCCGGCTGTCTCGGAGTTCCACATCGCGAAACCCTCGGGTTGGCCGGTGGGAAAGTACAAGCTCGAGGTGTCGGCCGACGGCGCGTCGGTTGCGACCAAGGACTTCGAGGTCAAGAAGTAGGAAGTCTCCTCAACTTGCGGTCCTCGGCCGGAGCCGGTATCCTCCGCGGCTCCGGCCGAACGGCCGGAAATGCTCTTTAGAGAATACGATCCGGGTCGAGGTCGGGGATCAAAAGACGTTCGAAAACGAACGGCCCCCGGCGACAGCCCTCGGAAAGAAGAAACGCGACACGTTCAGGCGCTTAGCTCAGTGGTAGAGCACTACCTTGACACGGTAGGGGTCAGCAGTTCGATCCTGCTAGCGCCTACCATCGCGAACTCTTCTTCCCCGTGCCGCCGCCAGTGGCAGCTCGAAGGCGCTTAGCTCAGTCGGTAGAGCACTTCCTTCACACGGAAGGGGTCAGCGGTTCGAGTCCGCTAGCGCCTACCATCCCCTCTCCGACCTGACATCGTGGTTCTTCTGTCGGAAGAAGATTTTTCTGCGAAGGGAAGAGGGGAAGACATGTCTGCGGCGGTGAGTTCGAGCGTGATCCGGTTGACGCTGCCTGATGGCTCGGTTCGGGAGGTGCCTTCGGGCACCACGGGCCGTGCCGTAGCCGAGTCGATCGGCCCTCGGCTCGCGAAGGACGCGCTTGGCGTCAAGCTGGACGGCGCCGTTCTGGACCTCTCCCGTCCTCTCGTGAATTCGGGGAAGTTCGAGGTGGTGACGCCGAAGCACGCGGACGCGCTGGAGCTCTACCGCCACTCCACCGCGCACCTCTGCGCGAACGCGGTGAAGCGCCTCTTTCCGGGCGTGAAGATCGGGATCGGCCCCGCGATCGAGAACGGCTTCTATTACGACTTCGACCCGGGCCGGCCGTTCACGCCCGAAGACCTCGAGAAGATCGAGGGCGAGATGAAGAAGATCGTGGCGGAGGACAACGCCGTCGTCCGCAGGGAGATGTCGAAGGCCGAGGCCGTCAAGATTTTCGAGGCCCAGAAAGACCACCTCAAGGTCGAGATTGTCGCCGGGATTCCGGAGGGAAGCCTGTCCTGCTACGAGCAGAAGGATTTCATCGACCTCTGCCGCGGCCCGCACGTGCCGTCCACGGGAAAGCTCGGCGTCTTCAAGCTCACGCACTCGGCCGGCGCCTACTGGAAGGGCGACGAGCGCAACCCGATGCTGCAGCGCATCTACGGGGCCGTCTTCCTCACGCAGAAGGATCTCGACGAGCATCTCCAACGCCTCGAGGCGGCCAAGGCGCGCGACCACCGCAAGCTCGGCAAGGAGATGGGGCTCTTCGTCTTCCATCACTTCGCGCCCGCGTCGCCGTTCTTCCTCCCGAAGGGCGCGACGGTTTACAACCTCCTGATCGCCTGGATGCGCGAGCTGTACATGAAGTACGGCTACCAGGAGGTCGTGACGCCGCAGATCTTCGACGTCGAGCTTTTCAAGACGTCGGGCCACTACCAGAACTACCACGAGAACATGTACTTCACCCAGATCGACGAGCGCGAGTTCGGCGTGAAGCCCATGAACTGCCCCGGGCACTTCCTCATGTACGCCTCGCAGGCGTACAGCTACCGGGACCTCCCGGTCCGCTTCGCGGACTTCGGGCGCCTGCACCGCTACGAGAAGTCGGGCGTCACGCAAGGCCTCACGCGCGTCCGCACGTTCGCACAGGACGACTCCCACATCTTCTGCTCGATCGACCAGATGGCCGAGGAGATGAACCTGTTCCTCGACTTCATCCGCGAGGTCTACGAGACGTTCGCGTTCCGCGAGGTGAAGGTCGGGCTCGGAACGCGCCCCGAGAAGTTCATGGGCGCGATCGAGAACTGGGACAAGGCCGAGAAGGCGCTGTCGGACGCGTTCGAGAAGCGCGCCGCGTCGCTTCCGGGGTGGTCGTACTTCCTGAACGCCGGCGATGGCGCGTTCTACGGGCCGAAGCTCGACTTCCAGGTCACGGACGCGATCGGACGGCCCTGGCAGCTCGGCACTCTGCAGGTGGACTTCTCGAACCCCGAACGCTTCGACCTCCACTACACGGCGGAGGACGGGACGAAGAAACGCCCCGTCGTTCTCCACCGCGCGATCCTCGGGTCGCTCGAACGCTTCTTCGGGATCCTCATCGAGCACACGGGCGGGGACTTCCCGTTCTGGCTCGCGCCGGAGCAGGTCCGTGTGGTTCCTGTCTCGGAGAAATTCAATGAATATTCGGAAGAGATTCTTAGAAAGGTAAGAGAGGCCGGCCTGCGCGCGACGAGCGACCACAGGAACGAAAAGCTGGGCGCGAAAATCCGCTCGGGCGAGTTGGAGAAAGTCCCCGCTCTCCTGATCGTCGGGGAGAAGGAAGTCGGCGCGGGCACCGTCTCCCTCCGCGTGCGCCACGGAGGCGAATTCAAGGACCAGGATCCGGAGACGATTCTTAGAATGATGAAGAGCGCGGTGGCGACGAGAGCCCTCGCGTGGCACGAATCACCAGCACCACAACGCACCGAGACTTAAGGAGGAAAACACCCTGGCATTTTTCAGAGGAGGCCCCCGCGTTCCCCCCACGAAGAACTCTCCGATCAACGAGTTCATCCTTCGTTTCCAGCAGGTCCGGCTCATCGGTTCGGACGGCGCGCAGCTGGGAGTGGTCGAGCCGCCCGCGGCCATCGCGAAAGCGCGCGAGGAAGGGCTCGACGTCGTCGTGATCGCCGAGCAGGCGGATCCGCCCGTCTGCAAGATCATGGACTTCGGCAAGTTCACGTTCGAGAAGAAGAAGAAAGAGCACGAGAGCAAGAAGAAACAGAAGATCACGCAGGTCAAGGAAATCAAGTTCCGGCCGAACATCGACGAGCACGACTACGACTTCAAGCTGAAGAACATCCTCCGGTTCTTGGAGGAGGGCGACAAGGTGAAGGCCACCGTCCAGTTCCGCGGCCGCGAGATGTCGCGTCTCGACAACGGGCGCAAGGTCCTCGACCGGCTCGTGAAGGACCTCCAGGGCAGGGCCCACGCCGAGTCCGGCACCGAGATGATGGGAAACCGAATGCACCAGATTCTCGGCCCGATCAAGAAGCACTAGAAGTCAGGGACAAGAAGGAGCCCCGAACATGGCCACGAAGAGAAAGACGCACCGCGGCGCGGCGAAGCGGTTCAAGAAGACCGCGACCGGCAAGTTCAAGCGCGGTCACGCGATGAAGCGCCACATCCTCACGAAGAAGAACTCGAGCAGGCTCCGGGGCCTCAAGAAGGCCGGACTCGTGTCGAAGGCCGACACGAAGAACGTCCGCTCGATGCTGCCGTACGCCTGACCCGAGACGAAAAAAAAGACTGAGCAAGGAGTAACGCCATGCCTCGCGTCAAGCGTGGACCCAAGAGAAAGAATCGCCGCGTCCGAGTCCTGAAACTCGCGAAGGGCTACTACGGAACCAAGCACAACTGTTTCCGCATCGCCGAACTGCAGGTCGAGCGCTCGCTCGCGTACGCGACCCGCGACCGCAAGCAGAAAAAGCGGGAGTTCCGCGGCCTGTGGATCATCCGCATCAACGCCGCGGCGCGCCTGCACGACCTCAGCTACAGCAAGCTGATGGCGGGCCTGAAGAAGGCCGGCTCGGACGTGAACCGGAAGGTTCTCGCCGAGATCGCCGTCGAGGATCCGAAGGGATTCGCGAACATCGTCGCGTCCGCCAAGTCGGCCCTCGGGCTGCCCGCGGCTGCGGCCGCGAACGCCTGATCCGCGACGACGAGTGGCGGATTTGCTCGCTTCGGTCGAGGAGAAACGAAGAAATTTCTTCGATGAGGTGAGGACCGCTCGGGAGAAGGCTTCGTCCGATGCAGGACTTCTCCCGGCTGACATGCGGGCGCTCCACGTCAAGTGGCTCGGCCAGAAGCAGGGGATCGTGACGGAGCTCCTTACCGCGCTGCGCACGGTACCGAAGGACGAAAAGGCCGCGGCCGGCGCCGCCATCAACACGTTCAAGAAGGACGTCGAGGCTGAACTCTCTTCACTCGAAGAATCATCGGTCCTCTTCGAACGTCTCCAGAAGCAGCGCAGTCTTGCCGTCGACGTAACGCTTCCCCCGCGCGTAGCGCGAGTGGGGCGCCTCCACCCCCTGACGGTCGTCAGACGCCGCATGGTGAGCGCATTCGCATCGCTCGGCTACGAGGTCGCGGAGGGCCCGGACGTCGAGTCGGACTGGCTCAACTTCGAGGCGCTCAACTTCCCGCCCGACCACCCGGCGCGCGACGCCGTGGACACGTTCTTCGTGAAGGGCGGCGGGGAAGGGAAGGACCGCCTTCTCCTCAGGACGCACACGTCGCCGGTTCAGATTCGCACGATGCTCGCGCAGAAGCCTCCGATCCGCATCGTGATCCCGGGCCGCGTCTACCGGAAGGACGACATCGACCCGCGCCACTCGCCCGTATTCCACCAGATGGAAGGCTTGACCGTGGACGAGGGCATCACGTTCGCCGACCTGAAGGGAACGCTCGCCGCCTTCTCGCGCATCCTTTTCACGCCCGAGACGAAGATCCGGTTCGGGCCGACGTTCTTCCCGTTCGTCGAGCCCGGCGTCGACGTGGCCGTGTCCTGCGTGTTCTGCAAGGGGCTGGGCACCGCGAATGGCGCGGCCTGCCGCCCCTGCTCGGGCTCGGGCTGGATCGAGATCATGGGAGCCGGCATGGTGCACCCCAACGTCCTCCGGAACGGCGGGATCGATCCGGAGAAATACTCCGGGTTCGCCTTTGGGATGGGCATCGACCGCATCGCGTTCCTTCTCTACGGCGTCCCGGACCTCCGCCTCTTTTTCGAGAACGACGTCCGCTTCCTCGACCGCGTGTGGAGATGAGGGCGGGCGCATGAAGTTCTCGTACGCCTGGCTCGCGTCCTATCTGCCCGGCGCCGCGCCGGACGCGAAGGCGCTCGCGGACCGGTTGACGGCCGTCGGGTTCATCGTGGAGGGCGCCGAGGGCTCCGGAACGGCGACCGTCTACGACGTCGAGATCACCGCTAATCGCCCCGACGGGATGAACCACCGCGGCCTCGCGCGGGAGGCGGCCGTGGCGCTTCGCCGCTCGTTCGCGGAGCCCGTGGCCGGGCCTCTGCCCGAAGGATCGACACCCGCCGACGCGCGCGCCCGCATCGTCGTCGAAGAGCCCGCCCTTTGCTCGCGCTACTCGGCGCGGGTGATCGAGGGAATTAGCGTGGGGCCCGCTTCGGCGTTTCTTCGCGATCGCCTCGCGGCGATCGGCCAGGGAGCGATCTCGGCGCCCGTGGACGCCACGAACCACGTGCTCTGGGACATCGGCCAGCCGCTCCACGCGTTCGACCTCGACACGCTCGCGAAGGGGACCGACGGTGTTCCGACGATCATCGTGAGGCGGGCAAAGGCGGGGGAGACCCTCGTCACGCTCGACGGCATCGAACGAAAGCTCACGCCGCAGCATCTCGTGATCGCCGATGCGGAGAGGCCCGTCGCCCTCGCGGGCGTCATGGGCGGGCTCGCGACGGCGATCTCGGCGAAGACGACGCGGATTCTTCTCGAGAGCGCGCACTTCAGCCCGGGCGCCGTCCGTAAGACGGCGCGCTCGCTCGGGATGCATACGGACGCCTCGCACCGCTTCGAACGCGGGACGGACGCCGAGGCGACGCGCGACGGCCTGAATCGGGCGGCGCGCTTCATCCTCGCGGACTCGGGAGGCTCGCTTTGCCGGGGGACGATCGACGTCCGCGCGGTCGAGCCCGCCTCCCGCGTCGAGACGCTTCGCCTCTCCCGGCTCACAGCCTTCCTCGGCATGGACATTCCCGCGGCGCGCACGCTCGAAATTCTCAGCGCGCTCGGCTTCGCGCCGGTCCGGGAAGGCGACCTCGTCCGTGTGACGGTGCCGTCGTGGCGCGTCGACATCGGCTGCGAGGAGGACCTCATCGAAGAGGTCATCCGCTGCGAGGGGTACGACCGGCTGCCCGAGACGCTGCCGCGTCCCTACGCGCCGGCGCGCCCGCGGCCCGAAGCGCTCGTCGCGGATCACGCGCGCGACGTCCTCGCCGGGCTCGGGCTCTTCGAGTGCCAGACCTACTCGTTCGTCTCGGAAGCCGAGAACCTCCCGTTCGCCTCGGCCGCTCCCGGCGGGCCGGTCGTCATCGAGAACGCGCTCGGAGAGCCGTTCACGACGCTGCGCGCGACGCCGGTGATCGGGCTCCTCCAGAGCGCGCAGCACAACGTGCGGCGCGGCCAGAAGGACC
>JARXKK010000044.1 GCA_030278895.1 Acidobacteriota bacterium | reverse complement strand
CCGAAAGCGCGTTGATCGCGCTGAGCTCGCGCGGGCAGTAGTCGCTCAGCTTTTCGGCGGCCAGCTCGCCCGACACGCGCGCCTCGGGCGCGTTCTGCTTCTTCTTCTCGGTGAGAAAGGCGAGCATCGACTTGATGTAGCGGCGGGTCGTGTCGATCTCGGGAGCCGCACCCAGCCTGGCGAGGCCGCGCGTTGGCACGAAGCCCTGGGCGCCGAGCGTATCGAGTCGATCGAGCGCGGCGAGCCAGCCCTTCAGGTCGCTGTCGGGATCGGAGAGCATCGGGCATCGGTCGGCGGTCACGAGATCGCCGGTGAACACGGTTCGTGTCGCCGGGTCGAAAACGTACAGATCGTAGGCGCTGTGCGCGTTGCCGGCGGGGATGCCGATCTCGAACGCCCGCCTGCCGGCGACGAGAGCGACGCGGTCGCTGACGCCGACGATGGTCGGGGCCTTGCCGCTCCCGCCGGCGATCGCGCCCGCGATCGTGCCCGTGGCGCGGGCGTTCACGAAGATCGTGGCGTCCGTCGGAAGGAACGTCGTGAAGCCATCGTTCGAGTCGGCGTGCAGGTGAGTCATGGCGATCCACCGGATCGGCTTGTTCTTCGTCGTCCGCGCGATCTCGGCCTTCAGGTTCTTCGCGTCCACGGCGGTCGCTCCCGTGTCGATGACGAGGACGCCGTCCCCCGTGTCGATCCACGAGCAGTTCGTCGAGCCGAACACACCAACCCAGAAGTTCTCGTTCGCGATGGGTTTTGCGACTTCGAATGGTGGCCGTTCGGGTGCCTTCGGTCTCGGGGCCTCGACCGCGAACGCGGAGCTCCCGACGAGGGCGAAGGCGAGGGATGCGAGCCGTGCGGTCCGGAAAGAGAGAGAACGATTCATGGAGTCTCCTGTCGTTTGGGGGCGATCGTTGAGTTGCTTTTCCCGCGCGTGCGCGCGGGAGGCGTCGAGGAAGGCCTCGAAGACCGCCTTCTGCGTGCGCTCGTTGACGAGATTCTCGGGATGCCACTGCACACAGGCGAGGAAGGCGCCGGTCGGCCGTTCGAGCGCTTCGACGAGGTCATCCGGCGAGGCGGCCAGTGCCGCGAGACCGGGGGCCAGGTCCTTCACGCCCTGGTGGTGGCGCGAGTTCACGGAGGCGCCGTCGAGGCCGGCGATCGCCGCGGAGAACCGCGAGCGGGAGGCGCCGGGCCGCGCGCGGACGACGTGAGCGACCGGCGGATCAGAGTCCGCGTCGTGCGCGAAGCCGCGCGGGCGCTGGGCCGGGAGGTCCTGCCACAGGGTGCCTCCGAGCGCGACGTTCACGACCTGGAGTCCCCGGCAGATCCCGAAAACGGGAGCCCGGAGTTTTTCGGCGGCCGCGAAGAGAGCGAAGTCCAGCGTGTCCCGCTCGGGATGGAGCTCGAGCTCGGGCGCTTGTGGAGTTTCGCCGTACCGCGCGGGGTCGATGTCGCGGCCGCCCGCGAGAAGCAGGCCGTCGAACGCGCCGGGGTCGGCGTCACCCGGGCACACGACGACGACCTCTTCGGGCAGGGCTCCGGCCGCGAGCAGGGCCCCGCGGTAGGTCTCGTTGGGCTGTTTCGCGTCTGAGGCGATGACGATTTTCATGGGGTGAAATGTGCTTTCTGAGCGGAAGGCGCCGCGCGGGGAGCGCGGAGAGCGATTATAGAGACGACATGAGAATCGCGCCGCGGGTCGTCGTGACGGGAATGGGGGCCCGGACCGCTTTTGGCCGGGGAGTGGGAGCGTTCTGGGAGGGCGCCCTGTCCGGGCGGTCGGCGATCCGGCCGGTCACGCGGTTCGACACCGGGCGCTTCCAGGCGAGCCACGCGGCCCTGATCGAGGCTGGAGACGAGGCGCTCTTCACTCGCGAGGCGGCCGATGAAGCGCTCGGCGCCGGTCCGCCGTTCGGGGGCGCGCGTTCGGGAGTGGCCGTCGGGACGACTCTTGCCGGCAACGGACCCCTCACGGAGTGGCTGGCGTCGCGAGCCACGGGAGCCGAAGGCCTCTCCCGCAGCGAGGCGGGTGCGCTCGCGCGCGACCTGGCGGTGCGTCACGGCGCGAACGGACCCGTGTCGACGGTCTCCGTCGCGTGCGCATCGGGCGCGGCCGCGCTCGGGCTCGGGGCGGCGTGGATTCGGAACGGAGACGCGGACATGGTTCTCGCCGGCGGTGCCGACGCCATCTCTCCCTTCGTCTTCTCGGGCTTCGACGCGCTGCGCGCGCTCAGCACGACGGCCGCGCGGCCGTTCGACGCCCTTCGCGACGGACTCAGCCTGGGCGAAGGCGCGGGCTTTCTCCTTCTCGAGGAGGAGGAGCACGCGAGGCGGCGCGGAGCGGCGATTCTCGCGCGCGTGGCGGGATACGGTTCCGCGTCCGATGCGCAGCACATGACCAGACCCGATCCCGAGGGGCGCGGCCTCGTCCGCGCGATCCAGGCCGCGCTCGCCCAGGCGGGGCGGGCGGCGGCCGACGTGGGCTTCGTGAGCGCCCACGGGACCGGGACGACGTTCAACGACGCGATGGAGGAGGCCGCTCTGGCGCATGTCCTCGGCGCTCTCGCACGGACCGTGCCCGTGAACGGGATCAAGGGCGCGATCGGGCACACGCTGGGAGCGGCGGGCGCGCTGGAGGCCGTCCTCTCGGTTCTCGTCCTCACGCGGCAGGTCGTGCCGCCGACCGCGGGACACGCCGCGCCGCGCGCCGATTCGCCGCTGGCCGTCGTTTCGGGCCGGCCGCTGGTTCCTTCCCGCCCGGTCGCGGTGGCGCTCTCGACCTCGGCCGCGTTCGGAGGGACTTCCGCGGCCCTCGTGCTGGAGAGCGTGGAGAACCCATGAGAGACGTCTTTCTCGCGGCGGGCGCGCATCGGACGTCCGGTGAGGGGGACGCGCCGGAAGACGCGAACCGCCTGCGCCGGATGGACCGCTTCGGCCGGGCCGGCTATCTCGCGGGGACGCGCGCCTTCGCCGCGGCGGGCCTCGTGCGCGAAGCGCGCCCTCACCCGCGCCACGGTGTCGTCGTCGGCACGCGGCACGGCTGTCGTTCCGCGATCACCGAGCACGCCGCGCGCCTCGAGGCCGCGACGCGGGTGGAGGATCTCGCGCCCTCGATCTTCGCGGCGACCGTTCACAACACCGTGAACGGAGAACTGGCCATCGGCCTCGGCTTCGGCGGAGTCTCGGAGACGATCGTTTCGGGCCGGACCGCCGGTCTCGAGGCGCTGATTTACGGCGCGCGCCGCGTCGCCGCAGGCGACGCCGATCGCATCCTCGTCGTCGCGGCGGAGGGCATCGACGACGCGATGCGCGACGCATGGGAAGAAGAGAAATCTGCTTTCGGAGAGAGAGCGGCGGGTGTCGAGCTCGTCGAGAGTGCCGCAGCGGTGCTTCTCGAGGCCCGGGAGACTTCTGATTTCCCTCGCTTTCTCGAGGGTTGTCTCTTCTTCGAGCCGGATGCGCGGCGGGCGGCGGCGCGTTTCTTCGAATGGGTGAAGGGGGTCGAAGCGCGGGCGGCCGGCCTCGCCACGCCTCCAACGGTCAGACTTTGCGGACCGGCGTATGAGGATTTCTTAGAAGGTAATTCGGAGAAAGAGAATGCGAAGGAGGCGCGGGTCGAGCGGTTCGCCGCCGCCGGCGTGTATGAGATTTCGTGCGAGTTGGAAGCTCGGACTACGCAGGCCGCGGACGAGCTCCGGCCCCATTCACCTTCTAAGAAAATCCGAGTCTATGTAACGCGAGACATGACAGGCGCAGTGGCGGCCGTGGCCTTGATGTCTTCTCTCTAGCCATCAGCGTTTTCCCTTTTCCGAAAGCAGTTCGTCCGGCTGCGGAACGGTGGGAATCGGCTCTTTCGGGAGCGGGACGGCGTGGCCCGCCTGGCCCGCATCGCCCGCCGCACAGGCCGCGCGCCACCGCTCGATGGCCGCGCGCAGCGGGACGGGGCCGGGGTCGTATGCGAGCGCGTCGTCGAGAAGCGCGCGGGCTCGCGCGCGATTTCCACGCCGAGCCTCCATCTCACCGAGCTTCGCCGTCGCCTCGGCGAAGTCCGGGGCCCGCTCGTGCGCGCGTTCGGCTTCCCGGAATGCCGCGTCGAGCCAGTCGGAGTTACGCTCTCGCTCTGCCCTGCGAACGCGACCGAGCGCCGCGCGGGCCTCGAGATAGCGGCCGTAGCCCTCGGCCGAGAGCCACGCGTCCGCCGGAAACGGGGTCCCCCGAGCCGGCGGTCCGCCGGGACTCGCGAGAACGGCTTCGAGGTCGACCGGAAGGTACGACCCGAGCGTGTGCGGCGAGGCGGCGACCCAGGCTCTTCGGTGCGTGAGATCGAGGACGACCGAATGCGCCGCGATCGAGGCGTCGATGGCGTTGCGGTTGCCGGGTCCGAGCTCGCGTCCGTCCGCGCCCTTCCGATCGCGCAGGATGGCGATCGCCGACGGCACGTCGAGTGAGCCGCGGCTCTCGCGCAGCAGGACCTCGAGGCGGGCGCGCCTCTTCCGCGACGTCGACCCCCGCGGGAGGGCGCGAGCGCCGCGGCGCACGGCCGGGTCCTCGGGCTCGTTCGTGGCTCCCATGTATGCGGTCGCGCCCGTGCCTGCGCGGCGCACCGCGAAGGCGGACGGGCTCTTCTCGACGACCGCGAAGCGTCCGGTCTTCGCGTCCCCGAGGAGGATGAGGTCCGAGACGAAGACCTTCGCGGACCCGAGGCGCGCCACCGCGCCCTCGAACGTGCTCTCCCTCGCGAGGACCTCCGCGAGGAGAAGCGTCATCGGCATGCCTGACGCCGCCGTCTCGCCGCCCGCGATCGCGTTTATCGCGACGCCGATCCCCGCGCGGTTGAAGCCGGAAACGACGCCGAGCATCCCGGCGAATCCGACGGAAAGGTACGGGATCCCGTCCGCGGGCACGATGACCGAGACGAGCTTCTGCCGGTCGAAGATGTCTCCGCCCTCGAAGTCGAAATTCCGCGCGAGGAGGAGCGAGCCGTCGCCGCCTGTCGCGAGGAAGCCGGTGCAGGCTGCCGCGAGTGCGGGCGCGTCCACGAAACGCTGAGAGACGTCGTGCAGGGCGTGCATGTCGAGCATCCGGCGATAGGCGTTCCAGCCGGAGGGCGGAGGCACGGGCTCGTAGCCGTCGGCGAGCCCCGCGATCGCGACGAGGAGATCCTCCGGAATCTCGTCGGGAAGCCCGCGGAGCCGGAAGGCCGAGAGCTGCCGGATGAGCGACCTTTTGAGGCGGCCGGGGACGAGGACAGCGAAGAGCTCTTCGAGAAGCGCTTCCTGCGAGCGAATCTCCGGGCGGGCGAGGCGGCCAGAGGAATATCCGAGGTCGTAGGGCGCGCCCGCGAAGCGCCCGACGAAGATCCCTGAAGGAAAGGCCGACGTTTCGTCCGTCTTCTGTTCCGAGAGCCACGACGTGCCGATCCTGCGCACCCCGCCGAGATCTACCGGCGCGACGTCGCGGGCGGAGCCCCGCCGCGCGGTGTCGGGCCGCCGCGGTGCGCAGGCGGGAAGACAGGAGACGAGGAGGGCGGCTCCGGCAAGGGCGGCCGCCGCATGTTTCACAGGGCCTCTTCCCAGAAGCGCGTGAAGAGGTACCACTGGGACGGGTACGCGCGAATCGTGCGCTCCATCGACGCGACGAAGAGCGTGAGCGCGGCGACGACGGCCGCGTGGCCCTCCTGCCCCCTGGCGTTCGGCACGCGGATCGCCTCCTCGACGATGGTCCGGTACCTGCCGTCGTCCTCCTGGAGGACGAAGACGGGAAAGATCGGGGCGCCCGAAGCCTGCGCGAGACGGAAGGGCCCCACGGGAAACGAGGCCGACTTTCCGAAGAACGGCATCCGGCGGCCGGTTCCCGAAACATCGCGGTCGCCCTGCATCGCCACGCAGAGGTTTTCCTCGAGCGCCTTGAGGACGGGCAGGAACGCGAACGGGGACGTGTCGATCGGAAGCCCGCGCACGCCGAGCATCCGCCGCGCGTCTTCGCGGTGCCTCTCGATGACGGGCGACGGGTCGGGCACGTACACGACGGCCACCTTCAGCCCGAGCTGGGCGAGGAAGAGGCCGCCGAGCTCGAAGTTGCCGACGTGCGCGGTCAGGAGGATGGCGCCCTTGCCCTCCCGTGACGCCGCGACGAGACGCTCGTCGCCGGAGCGCGCCGCGAGGAGCGAAAGGGGGTCCACGTCCCGGCGGCCCGAATAACGAAGGAGGTCGATCCAGAGGCGGGAATGCCGCGACACCATCTCGCGCCCCGTCCGTTCGACCGCGCGCGCGTTCCGCGGCAGGTCGAGTACGGCCGCGACGTTGTCGAGGATGGCGTCCTGGACGGCCTCGCGCTCCCAGATCGCGCGCTCGGCGGTGGCTTCCGCGAGGCGCGCCACGAAGACGGGAGGCAGGGTTCGGGCCATCCAGCGGAAGAACGGAAACCAGAGCCCGAACGTCACGTTGACGAAATTCGAGACGATGGTCGGCTTCTCGCCGGGTGGGGCGTGCGGGGCGGACGGCACGGCCCGAGAATGCCATGCGCGGACGAATGCGCGCCGAATCGACTAGGATTGAGGGTCGCCAGGAGGTTCCGATGATCGACACGATCCGCAAGCAGCTCGGAGAGCGCGCGTCACTCCTCGACTACAAGGCGACGGGGATCGCGGCGTCGATGCTGCACCTTCCCGGTCCGGACTTCGTGGACCGCGTCTTCGTGCCGTCCGACCGCCCGTCGGCCGTCCTCAGGAACCTGAGCTGGATGTTCGGCACGGGCCGCCTCGCGGACACGGGCTATCTGTCGATCCTTCCCGTGGACCAGGGCATCGAGCATTCCGGCGCGGCCTCGTTTTCGCCGAACCCGGAATACTTCGACCCCGTCAACATCGTGAAGCTCGCTTACGAGGGGGGCTGCAACGCGGTCGCCTCGACGCTCGGCGTCCTCGGCGCCGTCGCGCGCGATTACGCGCACCGCATCCCCTTCATCGTGAAGCTGAACCACAACGAGCTGCTCACATTTCCCGCGACGTACGACGAGACGGTGTACGCATCCGTGAAGCAGGCCTTCGAGATGGGAGCCGTCGGGGTGGGCGCGACGATCTACTTCGGCACGGAGAGCTCGCGGCGCCAGATCACGGAGATCTCCCAGGCGTTCCATCACGCCCACGAGCTCGGGATGTTCACGGTTCTCTGGTGCTACCTCAGGAATCCGGCCTTCAAGACGAAGGAGCAGGACTTTCACGTCGCGGCGGACCTCACGTCTCAGGCCAACCACATCGGCGTCACGATCGAGGCGGACATCATCAAGCAGAAGCAGCCCGAGAACGACGGCGGGTACCGCACGATCGGGTTCTCGAACAAGCCGAAGGACGAGACCTACCAGAAGCTCGTTCCGAACCATCCGATCGAGTGGACGCGCTGGCAGGTCGTGAACTCTTACATGGGGCGCGCGGGCCTCATCAATTCCGGAGGCGCGTCGGGCGGCAAGGACGACACGGGGCAGGCGGTCGCGACGGCCGTGATCAACAAGCGCGCGGGCGGCATGGGGCTCATTTCGGGCCGGAAGGCGTTCCAGAGGCCCCGGGCCGAGGGCATCGAGCTGCTCCATGCGATCCAGAACGTCTATCTGAGCAAGGAAGTCACCATCGCATGAGGCGGCCCGTCGTCCTCATCACGGGGGCGGGCGGCGAGATCGGCCACGGCCTCATCGAGCGCCTCGCCGCCGACGGTTCGCGTCCCATCCTCACGCTCGACCTCAAGCCCCTCGATCCGGAGCTGGGCCGGCTCGTCGCCCGGGAGTTCATTGGGTCGATCCTCGACCGGACGGTTCTCGAGCGGATCCTCTCGGAGTTCGAGATCGACCTCATCTTCCATCTCGCGGCCCTCCTCTCGACACGCAGCGAGTTCACTCCCGTCACGGCGCATCAGGTGAACGTCGAGGGGACGCTCAATCTCCTCGAGTTCGCTCAGCACGAGCGGCAGTCGCACGGGCGCCCCGTCACCTTCCTGTACCCGTCCTCGATCGCGGCCTACGGCCTGCCCGACCTCGCGACGAAGTCGCGTGTCCAGAGAGTCAAGGAAGACGACTTCAACCAGCCGACGACGATGTACGGTTGCAACAAGCTCTACGCCGAGCACCTCGGGCGCTACTACTCGCGCCACTACAAGCAGCTTTCGTCCGAAGCGGTGAGCGGACGCGTGGACTTCCGCTGCGTGAGGTTCCCCGGCCTCATCTCGGCGGTCACGGTTCCGTCCGGCGGCACGTCCGACTACGCGCCCGAGATGATTCACGCCGCCGCGGAGGGGAAGACGAACGCGTGTTTCGTCCGCGAAGACACGCGCATCCCGTTCATGGCGATGCCCGACGGCGTCGAGGCGCTTCTCCGGCTCGCGGCCGCGCCGGCGGGCTCCCTCACGCGGCAGGTCTACAACGTGGGAGCGTTTGCCCCGTCGGCGGGCGAGATCCGCGGCCTCGTCGTGAAGGCGTTCCCGACCGCGACCATCACGTTCGAGCCGGACCTGAAGCGCCAGGGCATCGTCGACTCCTGGCCCGGCGACGTCGACGACACGGCGGCCCGCCGCGACTGGGAATTCGCGCCGAAGTACGGCCTCGAGGCGGCCTTCTCGGACTACCTCATCCCGACGATCCGGGAGCGCTACCGCACGGCGTGAGGCCCGGCGGAGGCCGGCTCACCCGGCCCTCCGCGCCGGCGCCCCCATTTGACAGCGCTCGTGAAGGGTGTAACCTGCGGGAATTAGACCGATCGGTCTAGCCGGAAGGGCTCAACCAAAAGGAGGTACGGTCATGCGGGTGGCGAAGGACAACGTGGATGTCAGGATGGAGATTCCGGGCGCCGTGATCCGTCAGCGAATGGACTTTGGCGACGCGAGCGGATTCGACAAGCTCAGCGGCGAGTACTTCACGCTCGCGGCGGGCGTCGATACCACCCCGCTCTTCCAGGGATTGGAAGGCGACCTCTGCCAGTGTCCACACTGGGGTTTCGTCTTGCGCGGCCAGCTCACGACGACCGATGCCAAGGGTGCGCAGGAGACGGTGAAGACGAACGATCTCTTCTACTGGCCGCCCGGCCACAACGTCAAGGTCGAGGCCGACGCGGAGATCGTCATGTTCAGTCCGCAGCGCGAACACAGCCAGGTCATCGCCCACATGATCGAAAAGGTGAAGCGCTAGTTCGCTTTCGGGAAGCTGCCCGACACCGATGACGCATCCAACCAAACAGCGCCTGCTCGATGCCGGATTGACCATGCTCCTGAAGCATGGCTACAACGATCTGGGCATCCAGGAGCTGCTTGTGGCCACGGGCACTCCGAAGGGTTCCTTCTACCATCACTTCCGGCACAAAGAGGACTTCGCGCTCCAGGTCATCGACCAGTACATGCAGCACGTGCATGGGGCCCTCGACGCCTGCCTCGGAGACGAGGGCCGCCCTCCACTGGGACGCGTGCGCCGGTTCTTCGAGCAGACGCGACAGCACTACCGGAAGGAGGGTTACATGGGCTGCCTGCTGGGCGGACTCGGGCAGGAACTGTCGGGCGTGAGTGAAGTGTTCCGAAGCAAGATCGAGGGGTGCTTTTCCGAGATCGCCGAGCGTCTCGCCGTTTGCCTGGAGGAGGCCCGGGAAAGAGGCGACATCCAGGCCAATTCCAATACGCGCCGCATGGCGAGCGTGCTGGTCGATTGCTGGGAGGGCGCCGCGCTTCGCAGCCGGCTGCGAGGGAATGCGGCGCCGCTGACCGCGATGCTCGACTTCTACTTTCAGTCGGCTGTCCGTCGGTGAGGGCGCTCTAGCGGCTGAGAAAGCTCAGGACGTGCGAGAAGTCCCTCTCGCCGAACCCTGCCTTGCGGGCGCGCTCGTAGTCGCCCCGCGCGGCGTCGACGACGGGCGCGGCCGCCGGGCCTCCGCCGGCTTCGACCATGAGGCGGAGATCCTTCTCCATGAGCGCGAGCTGGAACGCCGCGGGCTCGCCGCCCTGCGCGAGGAAATCCATCTTGGCCCTGAGATACGGCGAGACGGCCGGGATCGAGAGGAGCCAGTCGGTCGTCTCCTTCTCCGGCAGCCCGAGCTTTTTCGCGAGGCCGAGCGCCTCGCCGAAGGCGGCGAGCGTGACGCCGAAGAGAAGGTTGTTCACGAGCTTCATGGCCGAGCCCTGACCGACGGGCCCGAAGTGAATGACCCCCTTCGAAACCGAGTCGAGAACGGGCTTCGCCTTCGCGAGGACGGCCGGATCGCCGCCCGCGAGAAGTTTCAGGGTGCCGTCGGTCGCCGGCTTGACGCTGCCCGCGACGGGCACGTCGCAGAAGTCGGCCCCTCTCTCGCGCGCCTTCGCGGCGGCGCGCCGCGAGGCCTCGGGCGTGACCGTCGAAAAATCCAACCAGATCGTTCCGGGTTGGAGGGCAGAGGCGAGGCCGTCCGGTCCGTCCGAGACGGCGGTGAGCGCCGCGGGATCGGAAAGCATCGTGCAGACGACGTCCGCGCCGGCTGCCGCCTCGCGCGGCGTCGCGGCCACGGATGCGCCGAGCGTCACGAACGGCGAGGCGCGCTCCGGGTTGCGGTTCCAGACGGTCAGGGGGAAGCCGGCCGCGAAAATGCGGTGGGCCATGGGGGCGCCCATCGCGCCGAGACCGAGAAATGCCACGCGTGTCATGCGCGCATCTTAAGATCCCCGTCCATGGAGCGCCGGGAACTCTCCGCCGCCGAGCTCGCCGGGCTCGCCGCGATCGTGGGGGAGCGGCATCTCCTCGTCGCGAAGGACGACCTCGAGCCGTACTCCCATGATTGGACGGAAGACTTCGTCCATTATCCGGCGGCGGCGGCGAAGCCGGGGACGACCCTCGAGGTTTCGCGGCTCCTCGCGTTCTGCAACGAGCGCCGCATCCCGGTCACGCCGCAGGGCGGGCGCACATGCCTGTCGGGCGGCGCGCTGCCCCTCGCCGGCGGCCTCGCGCTGTCTCTCGAGCGGATGAACGCCATCCTCGAGATCGACACGGACAATTTCGTAGCGGTCGTCGAGTCGGGCGTCATCACGCAGACGCTGCACGAGGCCGTCGAGGAAAAGGGCCTTTACTACCCGCCCGATCCGGCGTCCCGCGGCTCCTGCCAGATCGGCGGCAATATCGCCGAGAACGCGGGCGGGCCGCACGCCGCCAAGTACGGCGTCACGGGCCGGTGGGTCATGGGCCTCGAGGCCGTGTTCGCGGACGGAAGCGTCGCGGTGACGGGCGGCAAGACGCGCAAGGACGTCGCGGGCTACGATCTCACGTCGCTCCTCCTCGGGAGCGAGGGCACGCTCGGCGTCGTGACGAAGGCGTGGCTGCGCCTCATCCCGAAGCCGCCGCACTGGGCCACGCTCGTCGCGCCGTTCCCGACGCTCGAGGACGCCGCGCGCTGCGTTCTCGAGCTGCACCGGCGCGGCCTCGTCCTGTCGGCCTGCGAGTTCGTCGACAAGCCGTCCATCGACCTCTCCTCGAAGAAGAAGGGCGTCGGCGTGCCGTTTCCCGAGGCGGAGGCGCGCCTTCTCCTGGAATTCGACGGCCCGTCTGAAGAGGAAGTCGAGCGCGACGTGACGCTCGCGGGGGAGATCGCCCTCGAATGCGCCGCGCTGGACGTCGTCCTCGCGACGGACGAGGCGAAGCGGCGGGCCCTCTGGGACGTGCGCCGCGGGATTGCCGAGGCCGTTCACGAGATGACCGTCTCGGCCGAGCTCGACCTCGCCGTGCCGCGCACGGAGCTCGTGCCGCTCGTCGCGGCGATCCGCCGGGTCTCGGACGCGGCGGGCCTGAAGTCCGTCGCCTTCGGGCACGCGGCGGACGGCAACCTCCACGTCCACCTTTTCCGCGAGGGGAAGGACCCGATCGGACGCGCCCTCTTCGAGAAGACGGCGACGGAGATTTACGCGGAGACGGTCCGCCTCGGCGGCACCGTGACGGGGGAGCACGGCGTCGGGATCACGTCGAGGGACGTGCTCCACCTCTACCGCGCGCCCGCGTTCCTCGCGGCGATGCGCGCGATCAAGCTCGCCCTCGACCCGAACGGAATCCTGAATCCCGGCAAGATGCTCCCGGCCGCGGGATGAGCGGTGCTCCGGGAGCGGGAGAGGCCGCGGGACGCTGGCGCGTCCTCATCCTGCTTTCTCTGGCCGAGCTCTTCGGGATGTCGCTCTGGTTCTCGGCGTCGGCGGTCGCGCCGCTCCTCAAGGCCGAATGGGGACTGTCCGACGCCTCCGCGACGTGGCTCACGCTCTCCGTCCAGCTCGGCTTCGTCGCCGGAACTCTCGCGAGCGCCGTCCTGAACCTGCCGGACGTCTGGTCTCCGCGGCGCCTCGTGATCGGTGCGAGCCTCCTCGGGGCCGCCGCGAACGCGTCGCTCGCGCTCTTCTCGCACGGCGCCACGTCCGCGCTCGGCCTGCGCTTCCTGACGGGCTTCGCTCTCGCGGGCGTCTACCCGCCGGGAATGAAGATCCTCGCGTCGTGGTTCCGCGCGCGCCGCGGCCTCGCGCTCGGCGTCCTCGTCGGCGCCCTGACGCTCGGCAAGGCGGCCCCGTACCTCGTGAACGCCGTCTTCGGCTCCGCGTGGCGCCGGAGCCTCCTCGCGGCGTCGGGCCTGACGCTCGTGGGCGCCGTCCTCGTCGTCCTCTTCGTCCGCGAAGGGCCGTTCGCCCCCGCGGCCGCCCGCTTCGACCTCACCCAGGTGACGAAGGTCTTCGCCAACCGGGGCGTGCGCCTCGCGAGCTTCGGATACTTCGGCCACATGTGGGAGCTCTACGCGATGTGGACGTGGATCCCCGTGATGCTCCGCTCGAGCTTCGCGCTCCGCGGGCTTCCGCCGGCGGCCGCCGAGGCGGCGTCGTTCCTCGTGATCGGGTGCGGCGCCGCGGGCTGCGTCCTCGCGGGCCTCGCGGCCGATCGCAAGGGCCGGACGCTCGTGACGTCCCTGGCGATGGCCGTGAGCGGCGCGTGCTGTGTCGTGATCGGGCTCTGCTACGGCGGACCGCCTCTCGTCCTCCTCGCCGTCGCGGCCGTCTGGGGCGCCTCCGTCGTCGCGGACTCCGCGCAGTTCTCTGCGGCGGTCACGGAGCTCGGCGACGTCTCCTACATGGGGACCGCCCTCACGTTGCAGACCTCGCTCGGCTTCTTCCTCACCGCGATTTCGATCGACCTCATCCCGGCGTTTCTGCCTGCGCTCGGCTGGCGGTGGGTCTTCGTCCTCCTCGCCCCCGGGCCCGCGCTCGGGGTCCTCGCGATGCTCCGCCTCCGGGCGCTGCCCGAGGCCGCGAAGATCGCGCAGGGCCGGCGCTGAGCGCGGGCCAGGGACGCGGCCTCCGCTACACTCGCGGGATGCCGGAACCCGCGTTCGAGACCGTCATCGGGCTCGAGGTGCACGCGCAGCTCAAGACCCGGAGCAAGGCGTTCTGCGCGTGTCCCGTGACGTTCGGCGCGCCGCCGAACACGGCTGTCTGCCCGGTCTGCCTCGGCTACCCGGGATCGCTCCCCGTGGCGAACCGCGAGATGGTGACGCTCGCGATGCGCGTCGCGCTCGCGGCAGGGTGCACGATCCAGCCCCGCTCCGTTTTCGAGCGCAAGAACTATTTCTACCCGGACCTCCCGAAGGGCTACCAGATCTCGCAGTACGAGCTCCCGCTCGCGACCGGCGGCGGCGTCGAGGTCGAAACGGACGCGGGCGTCCGCCGCACGGTGCGGCTCAACCGGATCCATCTCGAGGAGGACGCGGGGAAGTCCATGCACGAGTTCCCCTGGGAGGACGTGCCCACGGACTCCTCGCTCGTCGACCTCAACCGCACCGGGACGCCGCTCATCGAGATCGTGACCGAGCCCGACCTCGCGTCTCCCGGCGAGGCATTCGACTATCTTCTCCGCGTGCGCCGCCTCGTACGGTGGGTGGACGCGTCGGACGGAAACATGGAGGAGGGCTCGCTCCGGTGCGACGCGAACATCTCCCTCCGGCCGTGCGGGACGGCGGCGCTCGGGACGAAGGTCGAGATCAAGAACCTCAACTCGATCGCGCACGTGAAGAAGGCGCTCGAGCACGAGATCGCGCGGCAGGCGGCCGCCCTCTCCTCGGGCGGGACCGTGATCCAGGAAACGCGCCTCTTCGACCCGGCAACGGGCGCGACGAAGACGATGCGGACGAAGGAAGAGGCGATGGACTATCGCTACTTTCCCGACCCCGACCTCGGGACGCTCGCGGTGGATGCCGCGTGGGTCGCCGAGGTGAAGGCGTCGATACCCGAGATGCCGGAGGCGCGCGCGGCGCGGTTCGCTTCTCAATACGCTCTTCCCGTTTCAGACGCGGAGCTTCTCTGCTCGGCCCGTCCCCTCGCGGACTGGTTCGAGGCGGCCGTGCGCGCGCACGCGTCGAACCCGAAGGCCATCGCGAACTGGCTCCTCTCGGACCTCCTCGGCCGGATGTCCGACGCGGATCGGCAGGCGGGGCGCGTCCCGGTCCCGCCGGAGAGCCTCGCGGCCCTCGTCGCGCTCATCGACGGCGGGACGATCTCGGGAAAGATCGCGAAGGAGATCCTCCCAGACATGATCGCGACCGGGAAGGCGCCTTCCGACCTCGTGAAGGAGAAGGGACTCGTCCAGATCTCGGACGAGGGCGCCCTGAACGAGGCCGTCTCGAAAGTGATCGCGGACAACCCGGCTCAGGCCGCCGCCTACCGCGGCGGGAAGGCCGCGACGTTCGGCTGGTTCGTCGGACAGGTCATGAAGGCGACGGGGGGCAAGGCCGCGCCACAGCTCGTGAATCGTCTGCTCAAGGAAGAGCTCGAGAAGGGCGCGTGATCGAGTTCTATCGCGTCGCCAAGGAATACCAGGGCCGGCGGGTCCTCAAGGACGTGACGTTCAAGGCGAAGAAGGGGGAGTTTCTTTTCCTGACGGGGCCGTCCGGCGCGGGGAAGTCGACGCTCCTCCGGCTCATCTTTCACGCCGAGAAGCCCTCGGAGGGCCAGATCATCGTGAACGGGATGAACGTGAGCGGCATGCCCGCCTCACGCGTCCCGGCCCTTCGCCGCTCGATGGGGATCGTCTTTCAGGACTACAAGCTCCTCCCGCGGCGAACGGTGCTCGAGAACGTCACCTACGTGCAGAAGTTTCTCGGCGTGCCCGCGGCCGAGCGGCGCCGCAAGGCCTACCAGACGCTGCGCCTCGTCGAGCTTCATCACCGCATGGCCGCGCTCCCCGAGGAACTTTCGGGCGGCGAGCAGCAGCGCGTGGCGCTCGCGCGCGCTCTCGTGAACGATCCCGTACTCCTCATCGCGGACGAGCCCACGGGCAACCTCGATCACCGGCTCGCCAGCGAGGTCATGAAGCTGCTGCAGGACGTGAGCGTGCGCGGGACGACGGTCCTCGTCGCGACACACGACATGGATCTCATCCGGGCCGCGGGGCGCCGCTGCGTGACGCTCGACCGCGGGCGCGTCGTGGAAGGGCTCGTCGAGGCCGCGCTTCCGCCCCAAGCTCAGGGGAAGCGGGGAGAGCCGGAGCCGTGAATCGCCCCGCGGCGCTCGCAGCGCTCGTCTCGGAGGCGTTCGAAGGCCTCGTGCGCGCGCGGCGCATGACGAGCCTCTCCGTCGTCCTCATCGCGATTTCGATCGGGCTCGTGGGGGCGTTTTTCCTCGTGGCCGAGAACCTCAGGAGCGTCGTCGAGACGGTGCGCGACGAATCCACCGTAACGGTGTTTCTGAAGTCCTCGGCGACGGAGGCGGACCGCGCCGATCTCGAGCGCCTCGCGCAGGCGACGCGGCTCGTCATGAAGCTTCGCAGGGTCTCGCCGGACGAAGCGCGCGCGCGCTTCTCGACGTGGTGGAAGTCCCTCGGGCCGGCGGCCCGGTCGCTTCCGGGAAACCCGTTCCCGGCCTCGATCGAGATGGAGCTCGAGCCCGCGGCGGTGTCGTCCGAGGCGCTGCCGCCGTTCCTCAAGCTGCTCGCCGCGCACCGCGCCGCCGAGGAAGTGCAGTTCGACGTCGAGTGGATCCGTCGTCTCCGCGGCGCCGTCGCCCTCGCACGCCTCACGGGGCTCGTCCTCGCGGCTCTCCTCACGCTCGGAGCGGCGTTCACGATCGCGAACGTCGTGCGCCTCACGATCCTCCTGCACCGGGACGAGATCGAGATCCTGCGGCTCGTCGGCGCGCCCGAGCTCCTCATCCGCGGCCCCTTCCTTCTCGGCGGGCTCGTGCAGGGATTTCTCGGCGCCCTCCTCGCGCTCGCTCTCTTGTGGATCGTCACGCGCGCGGTCCTCGCGTGGGTCGCCGCGACGAAGAACGCGCTCCTCGGCGTCTTCGCGGTGCGCTTCCTGCCCGGATCCACGTGCCTGATGCTCATCGCGTTCGGCCTCGTCGCGGGCCTTCTCGGCGGGATTCTCGCCGTGCGGCGCCGAAACCTCGCGGGCTGAGAGCCCTATCAGGCGAATTTTCTAGCGTCGCGAGAGTTCGGTCTCTACGCCCCGCGGTGGCCGGCGAGGAGCGCTTCGGGCTCCTCCGGCGGCGCGGGATCGGGCGTTCGCTCGCCGAGGAGCGCGGCCCACGGCGCGAAGCGTTCGAAGCGCTCGGTGACGACCTTGATCGTCGCCGTGAGCGGGACCGCGAGGATCGCGCCGGGGATTCCCCACAGAATGCCCCAGAACAGGAACGCAAACAGGACCGCGAGCGGGTGGAGGCGCACGCGGCTGCCCACGATGAACGGCGTCAGGACGTTTCCCTCGAGGAACTGCACGACCGAATAGAAGATGAGTACCTTCACGGGCAGCGTCGCGTCGTTCGAGGCGAGGAGCGAGATCACGAACGCGGGCGTCGTCGAGAAGATGACGCCGACGTAGGGCACGAGCACGCACACGCCCGCGAGCGGGCCGAGGACGTAACCGTACGGCACCCGCAGCACGAGGAGACCGGCGGTCGTAATGCACGCCGTGATGAGAACGACGAAGAGCTCCCCGAGGACGTATCCGGAGAGCACGCGCGCGACCCCGACGGCGAAGTCCTGGGCGGCACGGCCGCCCTTGATACGCAGGATTTTCGTGACGGCCCCGCCGTACTTCTCACGGTCCTTGAGCATGAAGAACGAGAGCATCGGCACCGCGGCCGTGTAGAGAAGGAGCGCGACGAGCGTCCGGACCTGGACCGCGACTCTCGAGAGCGAGTCGAACGCGTCCGTTTCGAGCCGCACGGAGCGCGTGCTGCGATCGGCCTCGGGCAGCAGGAGGCGTGTGCGCTCCTCGATCTGCGCGAACACGCCCTGCGCCTTCGCCGTGAAAATCCGGATCTTCGTCTCGTACATCGGGAGGTCCCGCAGGAAGGCCTCGACCTGGTACATCGCGTTGACGACGAAGAACACGACGAGGGCGGAGAGGAAGAGGATGACCGAGAGCACGGCCAGAGAGCGCGGGAAGCGCAGTCTCTCGAGGAGCGTGACGAACGGCTGGAGCGCGAAGGACAGGAACAGGGCGAAGAAGAACATGACAAACAGGACTTTTCCCGCCCACAGAAGTCCGACGACGGCGGCGGTCGCGAGGACGACGAGCGCCCGCGAGCGGAACACGCCGCCTCCTGCGGGGTTCGAGCCCGTCGAGAAGGTCCCGGTCGAAAAGAGTCCCGAGTTCGAATCCACGGCGGCGTCAGTCTAACGCCGCCGCGGGCAGACCCGGAATCAGGGGAACGTGACGGTCACGACCGCGCGGCGGTTGCGCGTCGCGTCAGCCGAGTCGGCGTCTCCCTTGACCTCGGTGGCGATGCGCGAGCCGTCGATGCCGTGCCGCTTCAGGAGGTAGTCGCGGGCCGCCTCGGCGCGGGCCTTCGCGAGCGCCGCATGATAGCCGCCCTTTTCCTTGCCGTCGGTGGATGCCGAAACCGTGCAGGTGGCGGCCAGGTTGTTCTTGAGGCGCAGGGCGACGCCGTCGAGGATGGCCTTCGCGATGTTCGTGAGGCGGCTCTTGGCGGCGTCGTAGAGGATCTCATCCGTGGTGGACGTCGACGGGCGCGCGGCGGGGGCCGTGACGACCGCTGGCTCGGTGGCGCTCACGGGAGCCATGACGGGCGCGGGAAGAGGCGGCACCGGCTCGGTCGCGGCCAGCGGGGCCGGCTCGGATCCCCTGGGCAGCGCGACGCGCGGCTTTTCCCTGACCGGAGAAGGCGGCAGGTACCCGACCTGCACGAGGCCGCCGATGGGCGAGGGGCTGCTGCCGTATTTGGCCCAGCGGTCGACGTTGACCCGGAGGGCGCCGGAGGCCGTGAATCCCGAGTTGCCGAACGCGAACCGGCCACCGAGCGTGACCTCGGAAAAGTCCGGCGGTTGCGTGTCGCCGCCGTCGTAGTGGACGCGGTTGATCTCGCCGATCGCCTTGAAGACGTTCGGAATCACGGGTACCGCGACCGCGAGGACCGACGTCCACGTGTTCGAGATGTCGTAGCCCGTGGCGCCGGTGCCGGGGAACTGGGTGGGCGTGCCGAGGGCCGCGTTCATCTGGTAGGCCGACTGGAAGGAGACCCATCCGATGTTGAACGAGACGCCGAAGTCGTAATCCGCGCGGGAGGTGCCGAGCGCGTTGACGTCGTTCTTGGACTGGGTCCCGAACGCGATTCCGCCGAAGAGCACGACGAGGACGGGATCCTGCGTATTGAGGAGGACCTTCGTGCCGAGGCGGACCTTGTCCATCTCGGTGTGCGAGATCTCGCCGTAGCGGCTGTGGCCGTTGATCATGCCCTGCCAGTTGTAGGCGGACGCGCGGTACATGACGGAGCCCGTGCCCAGGGAGACCTCCCATCGGGGGAGAAGGCCGTACCCGACGGACCCTCCGATTCGCTGCAGGTCGTAGCGGAGTGGGTCGTCCGACAGCGGAGCCGCGTAGGGAACGGATGCCGCCGTCCGATTCCACAGTCCCCAGGACAACCCGAGAGAAAAGCGCCCTTGGGGCAGGAACTCGGCGTTCGTCACCTGGAAGAGCCCCGTCTCGCCCGAGATCGAGGGAGCCATCTGCGCCGTCAGGGGAGTCGCGAATGAAGTCGCGAGGACCAGGCACGCGAGCGCGCCGAGGAAGAGTCGGGTCCGCATCCGTCGCATCGAATCTCCTTTGGTCCGCCCGGCCGCGGGTTGCTCGTACCGGCCTGTGCGGGAAAGTGCCTCGAGTCGTTGTCCAAAAAAGGCAGAAATCGCTGTCAGATTCTAGCGCGTCTTCCGCCTGGAGGCAAACGATGTCAAGGAGTTACGTCAGAGAAGGGGGTTCATTTTCACGCGGAACCCGCGCGCGGCCCCCGGGCCCCGAAGCCTCTCGATGGTCTCTTCGAGCGTCCGGATCAGGTCGCGCACGACTTCGAGACCGCGCCCGCGGTCGAGCTCCTGGAGCGCCGTCCTGTAAGGGCGGTCGATCGTCGCTTCGCCGGGGGCGCCCGCCGCCGCTTCGGCCTCCTGCTTCACCTTCGTGCAGAGGATCTGGAGGCTGCGCTTCTCGTCGCCTTTCGAGAGGGCCTGGAAAGCTCCGCTGTGCGTCGAGACGTTCGCGATGGACTGTCCCGTGAGCGGCGGAATCGGCGGCGCGGAGACGGGCGCGTGGGTTTCCGGGGCGGCCGGCGCGACCCATCGCGGTTTGCTGATCTCGACGAGCTCGGCGGTCACGAGGCCGTAGAGCGTCTTGGCGACGTCGAACGCGGAAGTCTTCAGAGCCCGCGCGATCTCCTCGATCGAGCGCTGGCCATCGGCCTTCGTGACGACTCTCCACTCGAGGGGCGTCAGCGTGACCGGTCCGTTCGCGCCTTCGCGGGACACGAGCACGGGAATCGAGTCGGTCCCGGGGATCTTCCGCGAGAGGATTTTCCATTCGTCGCTTCGCCGGGCCGCCTCGAGAAGCAGATTCGTGTTCGAACGGCTGATCGTGCGCGCCTCGCTGTCGACGCCGGGCGAGAACTGGAACGTGCCTTGATTCCACAGCGCGAGCGCGTAGATCGCGTCCTCGCCCTCGACCTCGCCGAGCTTCGCGTGGGTGATCTGCCCGTTCTGCAGATAGACGTAGCCCTTCTCGGAGGCACGCGTCATCGAGAACATGCCCGTCTTGCCGGAGACGGCCACGAGCTGGACGATATCCGAGAGCGGAAGCTCGTTGAGGGAACCTTGAAACGACATCAGTACGCTTTCACGATAGCAGCCCGCGTGGGATCGGCTCAACCGGCCGCCTAGCCGGCCGGGCGACGCCTCACGGAAGTGCGCGCCGACGGCGGCGCGGAGGGAGTCGCCGCGAAGCGTGCGCCGCGCCGGGCGGCGACGAACCCGTGCGTCAGGGCAGCCGCCGCCGCGTCGGCGGCGTCGAGGGCGAGCCGGCGTCCGAGGAGAGCGGTGACCATGCGGCGTACCTGCTCCTTCTCGGCGCCTCCCGAGCCCGCGACGGCGCGCTTGATCTCCGCGGGCGTCACCTCGGCCGTGGGAATGCCCGCCTGCGCGAGCGCGAGGAGCAGAACCCCGCGCGCCTCACCGAGGGCGATGAGGCTCTGGGGGTTCACGCCGGAAAAGACGCGCTCCACGGCCGCGGCGTCGGGCCGTTCTCTCGCGATCACGGCGGCGAGGGCGGCGTGAAGGAAGGCGAGGCGCTCCGCGAAGCTCCCTGTGAGGGGAGGGCGCAGGACGCCGGCGCCGGCGAGGACGGGCGCCGCCGTGAAATCGACGATGGCCCACCCGGCCGCGCGGCTTCCGGGGTCGACTCCGAGAATCCTCATCGCGGAAACCGCGCTCAGTCCTCCGTCAGGTACTTGTCGTCGATGTCGCCATTCGACCAGACCTTCTGGACGTCGTCGTTTTCCTCGATCATCTCGAGGAGCTTCACGAGCGCGGGGCTCTTGTCGGCGACGTCGATCGTGTTCTGGGGAACCATCTGGATCTCCGCCGTCTGGGTCGCGATGTTCTTCGCCTCGACGGCGGCCTTCACCGCGTCGAACGAGGCCGGGTCCGTATAGACCTCGAAGACGTCCGCGTCGTCCGTCTTGAAGTCCTCGGCGCCCGATTCGAGCGCGAGCTCCATGAGCGTGTCTTCCTTCGCGGCCTTTTTGTCGACGGCGATGTAGCCCTTCTTCGAGAACTGGAACGCGACGGCGCCCGCGGCGGCCATGTTGCCGCCGTATTTCGTGAGCAGGTGGCGGATTTCGGCGGTCGTGCGGTTCTTGTTGTCCGTCATCGCCTCGATGAGGATCGCGGCGCCGCCCGGTCCGTAGCCCTCGTACACGACCTCTTCGTAGGTCACGCCCTCGAGCTCGCCCGTGCCGCGCTTGACCGCACGGTCGATGTTGTCCGAGGGCATCGAGGCTTTCTTCGCGGCGAGGACCGCCGAGCGCAGGCGCGGATTCGAATCGATGACGCCGCCACCCACCTTGGCGGACATCGTGATTTCCTTGATCAGCTTCGTGAAGAGGTTCCCGCGCTTGGCGTCCGCGGCGCCCTTCTTGTGCTTGATCGTGCTCCACTTACTGTGACCGGACATGTCTCACCTCAGGTGTTTTCGGGGGCGCGCAGTCTAGCAGGGACGCGCTTCGAGGGGCATTCCAGCCGCGCCGGGTGCGAGACGCGCGAGAAGGCGGCGGCCGGGCAGGCGGTCCTCCTCGGGCAGGTCGAGCGAGACCTCGAGGTAGTTGTCCGTCAGGCCGCGGTTTCCACGGAGCGTGACAATCTCGGCCGTCGTGCCGGCCGCGCGCCCGGCGAACGCGCGGGCCTTCTCGGTGCCGAGACGCCGCAAGGCGCGCGTGCGCTCCGTGAGGACTTCCGAAGAAAGGGGATTCTCCAGGTGCCAGGCCGCGGCGTCGGTGCCTCCGCGCGGCGAGAACGGGAAGACGTGGAGCGACGCGAACGGGAGGTCCTCGACGAAACGGCGCGTCTCCTCGAAGTCGGCTTCGGTCTCGCCGGGGAATCCCGCGATGAGATCCGTCGCGAGGTGGAGGCGCGGATTCGCGCGCGTCGCGCGCTCGGCGAGCGCGCGGTAACGCGCCGGCACGATGCCGCGCCGCATCCGCTTGAGGACGGAGAACGAACCCGACTGCAGCGGCAGATGGAGATGCGGGACGACGACCCGCGACGCGGCGACGAGGTCGACGAGCTCTTCGCCGGTCTCCATGGGCTCGAGCGACGAAAGCCGGACGCGGCAGGCCGGCGGATCGGCCTCCAGCCGCGCGAGGAGATCGACGAGGCGTGTCCCGTGGTCGTGGCCGAACGCGGCGAGGTGGACGCCCGCGAGGACGACCTCGGGGACGCCGCCATCGCCGAGGCGGCGAATCGCGTCGGCGACGTCCTCGGAGCGCGCGCTTCGTTCGGGGCCGCGCAGGGCGGGAACCACGCAGAACGCGCACCGTCGCGTGCAACCGTCCTGGACCTTCAGAAAGGCGCGCGTCCTCTCGGGGTCGAGGAGCGCCTCGAGGGGCCGTCCGGCCTCCGGCATCGCGAAGAGCGCGGCACGGGCCGAGCCCTCGGCCGTGACGAGCTTCCCGGGCAGGAGCCCTGCCGCGTGCGCGTCGAGAATCTCCGGGAGCGCGCCCCGCGCGGCGAGCGAGACGACGAGATCGACCTCCGGCATCCGCGCGAGGGATCCGCCCGCCCGCTCGCCGAAGCACCCGGAGACGACGAGGGTCGCGCGGGGGTTCGCGCGCCGGAGGCGGCGCACGAGGCGCCGGCCGTCGCGCTCGGCCCGATCCGTCACCGCGCATCCGTGTACGAGAAGAACGTCCGCGTCGTCGGGCCCGGCGGGGGCCGCTTCTTCTCCTCCGACCGAATTCGCGAGCGCCGCCGCGTCGATCCGGCTGACTTTGCACCCGAGAGACGCGGTGAAGATGCGCCTCGGCGCGAAGCGCGCGTTCTCGTTCGTTGACACGGCGGCCACCCCGTCGATAATAGATTCTTCCGGAAGGAGTTGCGCACGCGGCGGTGGCGGTTCGCCCCGTCCTCAATCTCGGCATGAAGTTTCTACTGATCGAATACGAGCCGCGCTATCTCGAGCGAATCCGCCAGTATCTGGCGGGTCAGTCGCAGACGGTCGAGCTCGTCGTGGCGAAGGACGGCGAGGAAGGCCTCGCGCTCTATCGCATGTCGCGTCCCGACCTCGTGCTCATTTCCTCCGTTCTCCCCAAGCTCCGCACGCCCGACGTGATCAAGGGCATGCAGGCGATGGGCCCGACGCCGCCCGTGCTCCTCATGATGTCGGGCTACAAGGGCCGTAACAAGCGCGCCGACGCGCAGCGCGTGGGCGCGACGAGCATCCTCGAGAAGCCGTTCTCAGAGGACGTCTTCCAGGCGGAGGTCGCGATGGCGCTGGGGTTCAGGCCCGCGATCGAGATGCCGTCGTCTTCGGGGCCTCCGAGCGATCCCGGAGCGCCGCTCCTTTCCGCCGACGACATTTTCTCGGACGTCCTGACCGGGCTCGACGACGAGCCGCCGGCCCGGCCGATTTCGCGCGAGGTTCCGATGCGGGTCCCCTCGGCCGAGAAGCGGCTCAGCGACACGCTTTCGGGGCTCATGCCGCCGAAACGGACGCCGAGCGGCGTGTCGGCGCCGTTTCCCGCGGCCGAAGTCCCCAGCCCCAGGCTCGACCGGCCCGTCGAGCGAACCCAGCGCGTGAACGTCGCCGAGGCGATGGCGAGCCTCAGCGCGCGGCCGCAGCCCGCGCCGCGCGCGGCGGAGCCCGCCACGCGCAGCAGCTCTTCCGTCGACAAGCTCCTCCACGACACGCTCTCGGGAATCATGCCGCCCCCGAAGACCGCCGCGCCCGCGCCCCCGGCACGCCCGCGGGAGGTGCGAGAGCCGAAGGAAGTCTCGCGCGAGGTCTCCGGGGAGACCGTGCGCATGAAGACGTCTCCGCTTCCCCCTTCCGTCCCGCCGGCGCCGCCTCCGATGCCGCGGCCCGTCGATGCGACACGTCCGGTTTCGTCCCCGCGGCCGCCGTCGTCGCCGGGCGCGTTCGGGCGCTACCAGCTCCTCGAGAAGATCGGCACCGGCGGCATGGCCGAAGTCTTCAAGGCGCGCATGAGCGGCGAGCAGGGCTTCGAGAAGATCGTCGCGATCAAGCGCATCGTGCCGAACATGGCGACGAACGCCGACTTCGTCACGATGTTCGTGGACGAGGCGAAGCTCGCGGCCCAGCTCAACCACAACAACATCACCCACATCTACGACCTCGGCAAGGTCGACGCCTGGCACTACATCGCGATGGAGTACGTCGAGGGCAAGGACCTGCGCACGCTCCTGAAGCTCGCGAAGGAAAGAGGCGTTCCGCTGCCTGCCGAGCTCGCCCTGTTCATCGCGGCGAAGATCGCGAACGCGCTCGACTACGCGCACCGCCGCCCGGCGCCGGACGGCAGCGAGCTGAATCTCGTGCACCGCGACGTCTCGCCGCAGAACATCCTCATCAGCGACGAAGGCGACATCAAGCTCTGCGA
>JARXKK010000043.1 GCA_030278895.1 Acidobacteriota bacterium | reverse complement strand
ATCTCCGCGATGACCTTGTCCAGCCGGTACTGGCTGGGGCCGAAGATGAAGCGCATCTCGCCGTTCTCGCAGACGACGTCCTTCACCTGCACGGAGAGCTCGGGCGGCAGGATGCCGTTCAGGTTCACGACGACGATGCGCTCTTCGGGATAGTAAAACGCGCGCCCCTCGGGCTGTCGCTCGACGATTTTCGTGAGGACCCAATTCGGAATCGGCACGACCCCGAAGATGCGGAGATCGGCGATCGTGAACCCGAGGAAGCCGTCCTTGAAGCGCATGGCTTCGATGTGCCCCTTGAAGCCCACCGGAATTCCCTTCTTGATGCGCACCGTGAGTCCCAGGCGGCCGTCCTCGGGCTCGATCAGGATCTCCCGGACCTCGGGCACGTTGCGCGTGGCCTTGCGGGCGATCGTGTTCAGCGTCATCGCGTCGATGGCGACGACGAGGCCCTCCCAGCGCACCGTGAGGGCCGGCATGTCCGGGGACGGATTGGCGTAAGCGGAATCGGGCATGGCGTCGATCCTACCTTCGCGGGCCAGGTTCACGAAAGGCCCGTTTAAAACAGGTACGCCGCGGCGAAGCCAATCTGCGCCGCCATGAGCATCAGGTACATATGGGTCCATGACGGATGATTCTCCGTCGTCGCGAGCTCATCCGGATTTCTTCGGAGAAGATGCACCGTGTAGGCGCCCCACGCGGCCAGGAGGAGGCCGAGCGCCGTGAGAAGGACCGGATTCCCGCTCAGGAGGCGGTGAGCGGCCGCCGCGGGGTCCGGCGTCCGCGCGAGAAGCGGCACGAGGAGCCAGGGCAGGACGAAGAAGGGCGAGATGATCGCGACGGCCCGGCGGTTCCCGTACTTCACGGGGAGGGTCATGCAACCTCCGGCCCGGTCCCCCGCGGCATCTGAAAAGTCCTTCGTGGAAGCCGCCCCGAGCAGAAACAGGCCGAACACCGTTCCGATGGCCCAGGGCTCCGGGGAGAACGCCGAGGCCACGAGAGTCCAGCCGGCGACCTTGAGGAGGCACCCGCGGGGAATCGCGATCGTGACGTTCGCCCACATCCCGAGGCGCTTCGTGCGCCCGAATGCCGGCACGGAGTAGATCAGCGTCGCGAGAAGGCCGGCGACGAACAGGAAGAAGCACTGGTGGTCGAGGAGAGGAGCGCCCATGCGCGCGAGGAGCCCCGATCGCGCCGGCACGACGATCACCCAGGTCGGAACGAGGGCGAGGGCGTAGAGCAGCCACGTCAGACGCCACGCCGCGGCGACGGACACCTCGCCCGTGACGAGAGGGCGATCGGGCTTGTTGACGCGGTCCACCTCGAGGTCGGTGATCTGGTTGAGGACGTTCGACGCCGCGTTGAGGAGCGACGCGCAAAGCGCCCCGAGTGCCACGATTCCCAGCAGTTCCGGAGTGACTCGTCGAGAGGCGTTGTGCACGCTTCCGAACGCGCAGACCGCGCCCGAGAGAATGCCAAGGAGGGGCGGAAGGAGTGTGAACGGGCGCGAGAGCCGCGCCGCGAGTCTCAGGTTCACGAGAGGGCTCCTGCGGCCATCAGGAAAGCCGGAGCCGCGGCCGCGCCAGCGAGCGTGTTCAGGAAATTCAGGACGTGACCGTTCGACAGGCGCCAGGGAGCGCCGTCCCGTCCGAGAAGGCTCTCGAGCACCGTCCCCGCGCCCGCCGCGAGCACGACGGCGGTCGCCCCCCGCACCGTGAGGAGAAGCGTGGCGACGCCCGCGGCCGCGAGGAGCGTCGCCGCGGCAAATCCAGCCAGCGTCCCCGCGACGGAAACCGCCCCGTCCGTGCCCGGGGGCACGCGGCGGAAATCGGGGAGAAGGACCGTCGGCGAGGCGATCGACTGGCCGATCTCGGTTCCAACCGTGTCCATGAGCGCCGTCGCGAGCGCCGCCGCCGCCGCGAGGCGAAAGACGTCGCCGTTCGGTCCCAGCCCCGCGACGAGCGCGCAGAACGCGGCCACCGAGACGTTCGCGAGGACGTTCTCCGCGCCGCGCCGGCCGCCCCCTTCCTCCGCCTTCCCCATCGCCTCCTTGCGCCCCTTTCGGAAACGCGTCGCGAGCGTGCCAACGCCGAAGAACACCCAGAGCAGGAGATAAAGAGGTGCGGTTCCGAAGGCGAGAATGACCGTCCCCAGAAGGGCGCCGGCCAGAGCGCCCGAGGGTTTCACCAGGCGGAAAGAGAGGGCGATCCCGGACACGACGACGTTGACCGCGAGCGCGGTGAGGAAGCCGCCGAGCGCGCCAGGCCCGAAGACGTCCGCCCAGCCTCCGCGAGTCTCGAGCAGACATGCGAGCACCGCCGCCGCCACGAGGGGCGGCAGGACGTTGTCGTCCAGCTCGGACGGAAGGCTCTCGATGGCTGCGCCGGCAAGGGCGCCGGCGAAGAGACAGATCAACTCGGAGAAAAAAGGAATCCGCGACGGGGACGAGAGAAAGCCATAGAGAAAAGACGCTCCGAGAAAACCAAAGAAAAGATAGCCAAAGAATCCAGAGAAGGATTTCTGAGAATTCCAGGGAAGCTTCGGACCGCCGATCGTCATTCCACAGATCGCCGCGAACCCGTCTCCAAATGCCAGGTAACCCCATCCGGCGGCGGCCACAGGAAGATTTCTTCGAAAGAGGAGCAGAAGAACGAGCACCACGAGCGGGTACAGAGCGATCCCGAGCGAAAAGCCCTTCTCCCCCTCCTCCTTTCTAAGAAAATAGGGCGTCACCCGCGGCAATACGAAAACATTGAAGAGACAGGCGAAACCCGCCGCAGCCAAAGCCATTCCCCACGAAATCGAAGTCAGGAGCAACGCGAAAGCTCCCATGCCGATGTGCAGGGCTTTGCGCGCTCCTTCCGCGCGCGTCAGCGTCATGAAGCGGGACGCGCAGGCGCGGCGGCGCGGCGGTCGGCGAGATAGGCGCCGAGAGCCTCTCGCCAGGAACGCGGCGCGGCGCCGGTGAGGCGCTCGTAAAGCGAGGTGTCGAGGACCGACCAGGGGGGCCGACGCGCCGGCCTCGGGAACTCCGACGTCGGAACCGGGCGCACCACGACGTCGGAGCGCCCCTCGCGGGCGAGCGTCTCCGAAGCGAGCTCGAACCAGGTGGCGTCTCCCGCGTTCGCGAAATGGACGACTCCCGTGACGCGCTTCTCGACGAGCCGCCTGATTCCGGCCGCGAGGTCGGCGGCGAACGTGGGGCGCGCGACCTGGTCGTTCACGACCGAGAGTTCCCGCGCGCCGCCTTCGACTCTCTTCAGAATTGTGTCCACGAAATTCACGCCGCCCATGCCGAAGACCCACGAGGTCCGCACGACGAGCACCTCCTGGCCTTCCTCGAACGTGCGGCGCTCCCCCATGAGCTTGGCGCGGCCATACGCGTTGACCGGGTCCGCGGGGTCGTCCTCGCGGTAGGGCCGGATCCCCTTGCCCGAGAAGACGTAGTCCGTCGAGACGTGCACGAGCGTGGCGTCGAGCCTGCGGCAGAGCGCCGCCAGCGATCCGACGGCGACGGCGTTCACGAGCACGTGGTGCGGGTCGGACTCGGCAGCGTCGACGCGCGTGTCGGCGGCGGCGTTCAGCACGAGACGCGTGTCCGGGGCGAGGGCCGCGCGGAGGGCGACTCCGTCCGTGATGTCGAGCGCTGCCCGCGTGAAACGCTCGGCGTCCGGGAACTCGCGTCCGAGCGCCCGCCCGAGCATTCCGCCGGCACCGAGGATGACCGTCTGCACGAGCGCGGAAGTCTACACGGCGGAGCGCGGCCGCTACTTGCGCAGCGGCACGGCGAAGGGGTCGTTCGTGCCGGCCGTCGTGTTCCCGTCCACCACGTAGGCGGTCCCGGCGACGGCGCAGCCCGGGGTCACGTTCCGGACCAGGACGGACGCCGCGCGGACGTCGCCCGTGACGCCGTACGTGTCCTTGAGGCGGTTCTTCTGGATCATCGTGCGCGGCGGGACGGTGAAGGTCTTCGTGCCGCCGAGCACGTGTCCGCCCGCGTCGCGCAATTCCGACTGAAGCACGCACGGCGTCAGCGAGGGATTGACGAGCACGAGATTCGTTCGCGCGGACGCGTCCTCGCGCACCGCGGCGAAATAACCGGTCTCCCCGGCGGCAAGCGCGAAGCCGGGCGTCGCGCCCGCGGACACGTCCACGGCTTCCGTGAACTGCCCGAACGTCCCGCCGCCCCCGGGCGCCGTCGTCGCCGTGCGCGCGCCGACGAGGAGCCGGCCCGTGGACTGCACGAGGATCGCTCCGTAGTCCGAGGACACCGAGAAGAGAGTGGCGAGGACGTCCGGGATCTCACGCGACCCGGACGGGCCGATGCGCTGCGGGCTGGAGGCGGGCTGGACGGCCGGGAGATTCTGATCGCCGTCGCTCCCGTGACCCAGAAACTGGACGACGAACTGGCCGTCCGACTCTTCCACGTTCGTGATCGTGAGGTCGCTCAGGAAACCGCCCGCTCGCGCGACCGACGGCACCACGTACGCGTACGGATAGCTGACCGCCACCCGGGCGACGTTCAGCCGCAGCGTGCCGCCCGTCGAGGGTTCGAAGGCGCCCGTGAACGAATTCGGCCGGCCGACGCCGCCGATGGCGATCATGTAGGTCGTGCCCGCGCTCAGGTTGACGGTGATCGAGGACTGGAGAGACCCGGGAACGTCGTCGGGAGTGAAACCGTTCTGGCGGCAGACTCCCGAAACGGCGCTCAGCGACCTGCACGACCCCGTGTACAGGCCGAGAATCGTGTCGTAGTCGGAGACCGGCGTCGTCCCGATCGTGTCGACGCGGTACGGGGCCGAGACGACGGGAGTGAACGAGAACCAGACGAGACGCGACGGCGGCGCCTGGCCGCCGGTCGCGAGCTGACCCTTCAGGTAGCACGGGAAGACGGGGGGAGCTCCGTCGTCCACCAGGCTCCGGGTGTCCACGCCTGCCGACGACCACGGCAGGGCCGCGGAGTCGACGACCACCGGGTCCGCACAGGCCGCGCCGGTGACGCTCGGGGCTCCCGCCTCGCCCCTGAGCACGAAAACGGGGGAAAAAAGGGTCAGAAGGACGAAAACGGTCGAAAAACGTCGCACGATGGAAGTGTCGGGACGGGCGGAAATCTCTCTCGAGGAACCCTGCCTCACGGCAGGCTCCCCGTGAAGTCGAGGAAGCTCCCCACGTTCTTCAGCGTCAACGCGATCCGGAAGTCCCGGGACGGGGCGGTTCCCGTGCGCAGGTCCCGATATTCCGCGAGGATCTTGAAGCACGCGCCCTGGAGCGTCAGGAGCGTGCGGGACTCGAGCATGCGTCCCTGGGAAAGGTCGTAATTCGCTTCCACGTCGAACCGGAGGCGCTTCGGGATGATCGGCATCCCCCCGGAGAAGCGAAGCTGGGCCGACGCGCCCGGATCGTTCTCGGCCGGGACGACGACCGGGTGGCTGTCGAAGAGCGAGAGCGCAAGAGAGCGCTCGGCGCTCGACATCACGGCCGTGACGCTCGCCGAAGTGATCTGGTTCGCCTTTGAATCCCACGTCGTGCGGGCGTCGAGGTTCAGCGCACCGGTTCCGCTCACGCGCAGGATGAAGTCCCACGGAGAGCTGCGCGCCACGTCGGGTACGTAACCGGGGGGCGTTCCCTCGCCCGGGCGCTTCACGAAGTACGCGCGCGCGATCTCGAACGACGCGATCTCGCGCGATCCGCCCTGCTCGCCCTTCGCCAGGAGGTGCTGCAGCAGCGAATAGCGGATCACGTTTCCCGGAATCAGCGTGTCGACCTCGTCGAAGAGCGGCGTCGAGGAGGAGTCCGTGAGCCCTCCGAGGTAATCCCACGTGACGCGCGGCTCGATCACGTGCTTGAACTTCGTGAACGGGCCGAGCTTGCCTTCGAAGAGGCGCGAGAACGAAGGCCCCGTCAGGAGAACGCTCGTCGTGAAGGCCTCGCGGACGTAGCGGTCGTCGGTGAGCGACGTGCCATCACTCGAAAGAGACTTCCCGTACGCCGTGACCCGCGCGCCCGCCGTGCCTTCGAGCGATATCCACGGGAAGAGCGAGAGCGGCACGTTCACCCGCGGAAAAAGGTCGAAGCGGTCGTAGGTCCCGGAGGACAGGCCCTCCCCCCGATCGATGCGCAAGACGCCCCCCTGCGCGAGCGCTTCCACGAAGACCGCCTGCCCGAAGAACGGCGTGGGGCGGAGGTTGGCCTCGATCGTCGGCAGGCGCTCCATCGTGATGGTGCCGGATCCGTAGCCGAGGGCCTGCTCTCGCGAGAGCCGGAGATTGACGGTGACGGGATCCGGACTCCAGGTGAGGAACCCCTCGCTCTTCAGGGAGCGGGCCGACACGAGGGCGAAGTTGCGGTTGAATTCCTGGAAGAAGTTCGTGTCCGAGAAGTTGATCCACGTGGCGACGCCGCGCAGTTTGGGCGCGAGGTCGTCCGCGACGAGCGTGCCGAGCGTCTGCCAGCGCCACGTGTCGACCGTCGGGTCCCAGATCGTGTAGTAGGTGCCTTCGAAACGCGTCCCCTCGGAGGGCCGCGCCCGCAGCTCCGCGCCGAGTCCGTAGTACTTCTTCGTGTAGAAGTCTCCCGAGACCGTCGCGTCGACCGAACGCGAGATCGCCCAGAAGTACGAGGCCCCGAAGTAGCCGCCACGCGTCGAGCTGTACCCGACGCTCGGAATCAGGAGACCCGAGGCGCGATCCCGGAGCGCCGGCCAGATGAGATACGGCGTCCAGAGGAGCGGGACACCGCCCATCCTGAACGTCACACCCTTGAGACGCGCGAACTCCTCGAGCGTGATCTGCGCGCTCTTGACCTCGAATTTCCAGGAGGGTTCCCGGCCCTCGCACACCTCGCAGGACGTCACCATTCCGTCGGTGATCGTGAAGGTGCGTGGACCGACCTTCGCGAGCGTGACGCCCTTCAGATGAAGGCCCCCTTCGAGATCCATGCGCCCGTCCGTGAGGACACCGGTCTTCTCGGCGAGATCGAGCTCGAGGAGCGCGCCCCTCATGCGCGAGGCGCCCTGCTCGAACGTGACGTCGCCTTCCGCGACGACGGTCTTTCTCTTGAGGCTGCCGTGCACCCTCCGCGCCGTGAGCTTCACATCCTGGTATTCGATCGTGACGAACTTGCCGGGCGGCGCGTCCGCGGTGAAGAGATCCTCCTCCAGGATCGTCTGCTTGCCCTGAGGCCCGCCTGGCTCACCCTTGTCGATCGCGATGCGGATCGACCCGCCCTTGTCGGGCACGCGGAACTTCGGCTCCCAGCCGCCGCGCTCCTTGAAGCGCGAAGAGAAGGGGTCGGTGTCGAAGGAAGACTGGGCCGAGAGAGTTTTTGCTCCCGTGCAGACCGTGAGGACGCCCCACACGAGCAGAAGGAGAAGAAGACGGGAATGGTGGATTTTCTGAGAAGGGTTAATGGGGGCCCCGGCTCGCCTGTCAGAACCGCATTTCCGGCACGTCGCCCGAAACCTCGAGCGGCGGCTCGGTGGCGGCGCGGATCTCGTCCACGGACACGCCCGGCGCGCGCTCGACGAGAACGAGACCCCCGCCCTTCTTCACGTCGAGGACGGCGAGGTCGGTGACGATCCGGTGAACGCACGCACGCCCGGTGAGAGGCAGCGTGCAGCGGTTCAGAATCTTCTTTTCGCCGTTCTTCGCGACGTGCTCCATCGTGACGACGATGCGCTTGGCCGCCGCGACGAGGTCCATCGCGCCGCCCATCCCCTTGACGAGCTTCCCCGGGATCATCCAGTTCGCGATGGAACCCTCGGCGTCGACCTGCATCGCGCCCAGAATGCAGAGGTCGATGTGGCCGCCACGGATCATCGCGAAGGAGTCCGCCGACGAGAAGAACGAGGCGCCGGGAATGACCGTGACCGTCTCCTTGCCTGCGTTGATGAGGTCGGCATCGACCTCGCCGTCGGCCGGATAGGGACCCATGCCGAGGATGCCGTTCTCGGACTGGAGGATGACGTCCCTGCCCTTGGGGATGAAGTTCGAGACGAGCGTCGGCATGCCGATCCCGAGGTTCACGTACATGCCGTCGCGCAGCTCCTGAGCCGCGCGCTGGATGATGCCGTCTCGGTCGAGCTTCGCCATGCCGGTCCTCAGCCCTTCCGCACGGTGCGCCGCTCGATGCGCTTGACGCGCGGCGCCACGACGACGCGTTTCACGAAGATGCCCGGCGTGTCGATCTCGTCCGGGTCGAGCCCGCCCGGCTCGACGAGCTCCTCGACCTCCGCGATCGTGATCCGTCCCGCGGTCGCGGCCATCGGGTTGAAGTTCCGGGCGGTCTTCCGGTAGACGAGGTTGCCGAGCCGGTCGGCCTTCCACGCGGCGACGAGCGCGAAGTCCCCCGTGATCCCGAGCTCGAGGACGTGCTCCTTGCCGCCGAAGACCTTCGTCTCTTTGCCTTCCGCCACGATCGTGCCGGCGCCCGTGGGCGTGTAGAAGCCGGCGATCCCGGCGCCCCCCGCGCGCATGCGCTCGGCGAGCGTGCCCTGCGGACAGAACTCGAGCTCGAGCTCGCCCGCGAGGTACTGCCGCTCGAACTCGGCGTTCTCCCCGACGTAGGACGAGATCATCTTCCGGATCTTCTTCTTCCCGAGGAGGATCCCGAGGCCCCAGTCGTCCACGCCGCAGTTGTTCGAGACGCACGTGAGAGAGGAGACGTCCCGTTCCGCGAGCGCGCCAATGAGGTTCTCGGGGATGCCACAGAGGCCGAACCCGCCCACGACGAGCGTCGCGCCCGAGGGAATATCCCGCACGGCCTCCGCCGCCGCGTCCCGGGGTGTGGCTCCGCGGACGACCTTGTCGATCATCGGCCCGATTCTAGAGCGCTTCGACGACGAGGGCCGTGGCTTCGCCGCCCCCGATGCAGATCGCGGCGAGGCCGTACTTCTTCTTGCGGGCGCGGAGGGCGTGCACGAGCGTCGTCACGATGCGCGAACCCGAGGAGCCGATCGGATGGCCGAGGGCCACGGCCCCGCCGTTCACGTTTACCTTGTTCGGGTCGAGCCCGAGGTCCTCGATGAACGCCATCGCGACGACGGCGAACGCCTCGTTCACCTCGAAAAGGTCGATCTGGGAGAGCGGAATTCCCGCCTTCTCGGCGGCTTTCCGCGCCGCCGCGACAGGCGCCGTCGTGAACCACTCGGGCTCCTGCGCGTGCGAGGCCTGGGCGACGATCCGCGCGATCGGCTTGCCGCTTCCGAGGCCCGCCTCCGAGACGAGGACGAGCGCCGAGGCGCCGTCGTTGATCTTCGACGCGTTCGCGGCGGTGACCGTGCCGTCCTTCTGGAAGGCCGGCTTGAGCGAGCCCATCTTCTCGAGCTTCTCGAGGGGCGTCGCGAACGGCTCCTCGTCGCGGTCCACCGTGACGGGGCCCTTCTTACCTTCGATCGTCACGGGCGCGAACTCGGCGTTGAAGTCTCCCGCCTCGTTCGCGCGGCGCGCGCGTTGGTAGCTCTCGAGCGCGTACGCGTCCTGCGCCTCGCGCGTGAACCCGTACTTCGCCGCGCAGAGCTCGGCGCAGGTGCCCATGTGGACGTTCTTGTAGGGGTCCGTGAGCCCGTCGGAGATCATCGAGTCGAGGAGCTGTCCGTGGCCCATGCGCATGCCGGACCGGCCCTTGAGGAAGAGGTACGGCGCGTTGGACATGGACTCCATGCCGCCCGCGACCGCCACCTCGAACTCGCCCGCCCGAAGGGCGTTCGCCGCGTCCATTACCGACCGCATCCCCGACCCACAAACCTTGTGGACCGTGATGCAGCCCGTCCCGACAGGAATGTCGGCGGCGAGGGCCGCCTGCCGCGCGGGCGCCTGCCCCTGCCCGGCCTGCAGGACGTTGCCCATCCAGACCTGGCCGACGGTGCCGGCGGGGACTTCCGCGCGGTCGAGCGCGGCCTTGATGGCCACCGCGCCGAGGCGCGAGGCCGAAAGGGGCGCGAGGGCCCCGAGAAACGTGCCGACCGGGGTGCGGGCGGCGGAGAGGATGAAGACGTCGTTCATGGCGGATGTGTCTCCCGAAAGCCGAAGTCCCGCATGCGGACCGGCGAAGGGAGCGATTGTAGCCGGATTGGACTTCGCCGAGGGGGCCTCCTACGATTCGAGGTCGTGCGCGTCCTCGCGGTCGATTTCGGCGAGAAACGGATCGGTCTCGCCGTCTCGGACGAGACCGGCCGGGTCGTCGTGCCCGTGGGCGTCGTCATACGCACGAGCGACGCCCAGGCGGCGGCGGCCATCGCAGCCGCGGCGAAGGAACGCGACGTCGTCCGCCTCGTCGTGGGCCACCCCGTGAACGCGGACGGCACCGAAGGCGACTGGGCGCGGCGCGTCCGGAACTTCGCGCGGCGCCTCGAGGAGGCTTCCGGCCTACCCGTGGACCTTCACGGCGAAGGCCTGACGACCGCCGCCGCCGAGCGGAACCTCGTCGACTCGGGCCTCGCGAGAAAGCGGCGCGACGCCGCTCGCGACGCGGAGGCGGCGGCGCTCCTCCTGCGCGACTGGTTCTTCGAGCGCGACGAGGCGCGCGGCGTGCGCTAGGCGCGCGCCGGGTTCCCCGTGTACAGCGGTCAAATGAACCGCAAGCGCCACGTGTACCCCTCCCTCGTGTGGGTGACGGCTCTCGTCGTGATCCTCCTCGCCGTCGGCCTCTCGCTCGTGCTCTTTTTCGTGCGCGCGCCCTATCAGGGCTACGCAGGCGAGGACGTCGTCGTTTCCATCGCCCCGCGCACACCTTCCATGACGATCTTCGCCGTGCTGGAGGAGAGGGGGGTGCTTCGGGACGCGCGCCTCGGCATGATCGCCCTCAAGATCTTTCACCGGGGAAAGACGCTCAAGGCGGGTGAATACCGTTTCACCGGCGCCCGGACACCCGAGCAGGTCGTCCTCGCACTCGTCGCGGGCGATGTCGTGACCTACCGCATCACCGTCCCGGAGGGTTTCACCGCCGAGGAAGTCTTCACGCTCTTCGCGTCGCAGGGATTCTCCACGATGCGCGACTACGAGGCGCTGTTTCGGAAACCGGGAGAGTTCGAGGGCCTGCCGAAGGACGCCCCCACGCTCGAGGGATTCCTCTTTCCCGATACGTTCACGATCACGCGCTCGATGGGCGCGCGGGAAATCCTCGGCGCCATGACGCGCCAGTTCGCCCGCCGGTTGCCCGAAGGCTTCGAGCAGAAGGCCCGCGAACAGGGCATGTCGGTGCTCGAGGCGACGACACTTGCCTCCCTCGTCGAGAAGGAGACGGCCGTCGCGGCCGAGCGGCCGATCGTTTCCGGCGTCTACCGGAATCGTCTGCGCAAGGGGATGCTGCTTCAGTGCGATCCGACGACGATCTATGCGTTGAAGAGGCTCGGGACCTGGCGGGGCTCTCTCGCGCGTTCCGAGCTGGCCGTGGACGAGCCCTACAACACGTACGTGAGGCAGGGCCTCCCGCCGGGCCCGATCTGTAACCCGGGGATCGCGTCGCTGCGCGCGGCCATCGCTCCGGCAGACGTGCCCTTCCTCTATTTCGTGGCGGCAGGCGACGGCTCGCACCTCTTCTCGGCGGACTACGAGGAACAGCAGCGCAACGCGGCGCGCTACCACGAGGCACGCCGGGCGGCGCGTGCCATGACGCCCTGACCGGCGCCCGCTCCTGCTACACTCAAAAGCCTGTTTCCGGAAAGCTCATGAGCGCTACCGCACCGAGCCCGCGGCCGTTCGGGCCTTACGTGTTGACCCGTGCCCTTGGCTCGGATGCTCTGGGTGAGGTCTGGCGCGCGGGCACCGCGGGTGCCTCCCGGCTGAAGCCGTTTCTCCTCGTGCGCACCTTCGCCGCCCTTTCGATCGATCGGCCGGCGCTTCTCGCGGCGATGGAAACGGCGGTCCGGCTCGTGGACGACGTCCAGGGGCCGGCCATCGCGAAGGGGACCGTGATGGGCGCGATCGACGACACGCCTTTCGTGGGCACCGCGTACGTCGAGGGCCGCACGCTCGATCACCTCCTCGCCGTTCGCCTCCTCGGGACGCCGCTGCCCGTCGAGCACGGCCTTCTTATCGCGGAGAGGCTGCTCGCGGCGCTCGAATCCGCGAAGCCGGTCGAAGAATTCACGGGCGCGGCGCATGGATTCCTCGTGCCGGCCTTCGTGTGCATTTCCAACGAAGGGGAGGCGAGAGTCTTCGGTCACGGCCTCGGAGCGGGGCTCCTGCCGGCCCTCCGGCACCCACGCGCGCGCCAGAGCTTCGCTCCCTACGTCGCCCCGGAGATCCTCGCCGCGGGAAAGCCGACGACCGCGGGGGATCTCTACTCCGTCGGCGCCATCCTCTTCGAAGCGCTCACGGGCCGCGCCCCTTCGCCGGGCGTCGCGCTCGAGTCCATCGAGAGCGCCAACCTCGCCGTCGACGGGACGCCGGTGCCCGAAGACCTCCGCCGGCTCCTGCGCCGGGTCCTGCATCCGGATCCTCGCGTCAGAGACCGGAGCGTGCCGGCGTTCCGGCGCGACCTTTCTGCTTTGCTGTACGGGGGGCCGTACGCACCCTCGACGTTCAATCTCGCGTTTTTTCTCCAGAAGTGTTTCGACAAGGCGATCCAGCGCGAGAGGCTCGAACTGGCGGCGGAAGAGGAAATCGACCCTTGGACGCTGGCGATGCCACCCGGGTTCGCTCCGTCTCCCGACGCCTCAGGCGGCAGGAGCCGTCCTCAGGCCGAAGGAAGCGGCTCCCGGCGGCTCGAATCCTCGACGGGGTCCCGCCGGCTGCCCGCGCCGCCCCTCCGGCCCCCCGAACGCACGCGTTCGGCTCCACAACCGGTCCCGGTGCGTGCGGTTGCCGGGCCGATTCCAAAGAAGGCCCTCTCGGGCGCGCCCCTGTGGACCGTGGTCATCGGCGCCGCCGTACTCCTCGCCGGCGGCACGTACTTCGCCGTCACGCAGAGAGCGCCCGCCCCCGCGCCGCTGCCCACGCCCGCGCCGCGGCCCACTCTCGCGCCGCCGACACCCCTGCCGACACCCGCACCCGTCGTCGTCGGAAAGGAAGATCCGCTCTTCCAGGCGGCCGTCGAAAAGAAACTCCAGGAAGAGGGCAAGAAGCGAGAGGTGAAGTCCGCGCGCGAACAGGAAGCCGCGACGAAGAAGCGCAAGGCCGACATCGACAAGTCATCCGAGGAGGCCGGCAAATCGAAGGACAGCGAGGAGACCGCGCGCGCTGCGCGCGAGAAATCGGACCGCGAAGAGGCGACGCGCCTCGCGCGCGAGGCCATCGCGCGGCGCAAATCCGAAGCGCAGCAGACGGAAACCGCGGCCGCGGTGAAAGACGGCGACCTCGTGGAGACCGACCTCGTCGACACACCTCCCATCCCGGTGAAACAGGTGAGCCCGCATGCGACACGCCTCGCCATTCAGCGCCGGATAACGGGGACCGTCCTTCTCCGGGTTCTCGTGGACGAGAACGGTGCGCCCGCGACCGTCGAGATCCTGCGCGACACGACTCCCAGGGTGGGTCTCGGCGAAGCCTGCAAGGCCGCGCTCGAGCAGTGGCGCTGGAAGCCCGCCACCAAGGACGGGCACCGGGTCAGGACCTGGATCGCCGTCCAGGTCCCGTTCAAGTAAGGTCAGTGTTTCGTGGTCGCGGGAGTGCCGGCTGGCGTCGGAAGGGGCAGGCCCTTGCCTCCGAGGTACGTCTTCCGAAGGTACTCCTCCATGATGTTGTCGCCGAACCACGAGACGAAGACGCCGTCGATGTAGTAGCTCGGCGTCGAGCGCACGCGCATCGCCCAGCCCTCGGCGAGGTCCGCGTGAATCTTCTCGCTCGCCTTCGCCTGCAGGTAGCAGGACCGGAACGCTTTCTCGTCGATCTCGTTGGCGACCGCGAAGTCCATCGCGAACGCGTCGACCTGCGGCACCGAGAATTCGTCCTGCTTCGCGTAGACGTTCGACTTCCAGCGGAAGAAGAGGTCCGTGCCGCCGGGACTCTCGAAGAAGCAGCGCCCGGCCGAGGAGGCCCGAAAGGCCCATGGATGCGCGCCCGTGAGCGGGAACGACTTGATGTACCGGCGGATCTTCAGCTCCTTGCCGAGCTTCTCGACGAGGTTCTCGAAGTCGGCCGTCCGCTTCTTGCAGAAGCCGCACTGCATGTCGGAGTACTCGACCACGGTCACGCGCGCATCGGCGGGCCCGATCGCGGGCGTCCCGGCGAGCTTGATGTATTCCTTCCGCTGCTCGGCGACCGGGCGCGTCCGATCCCACCAGCGCCCGAGCACGAGAAGCGAACCGTCGTCCGCCTTCACCCAGCCGGCCATCGGGTAGTTTCCATACCCCGTGTCCGCTTTCACGGTCACGCCCTTCCAGCCTTTTCGATCGCCGGCCGGGTCGAGAACCACGGAGAAGGCCCCGATGAGGTACTGCTTGAGCTTCGCGCGCAGAGAGTCGAGATCGGCCTCGGACCGTACGGGAACCGGTCGCTTCGCGCGATCCTCGTCGTAGATGACGTCTCCAACGAGGACGGACTTCGCGCCGTCCTCGACGACGAGGTACGCCTGGTCGTTCATCCGCGCGTCGGCCGTGAAGGCCTTCTTCGCCGCCGCGAGCCGCGTGCCGCTCGCGAGCGTGATCTGCGGAATCGTTTCGATCGTGACCTTCCCGTCGCCCCACGCGAAGAATCCCTCGACCCATTCGACGAGGGCTTCGTTCGAGAGGGGGCGGGCCGGCGCCGGCGCCGCGGCACCGCTCGCTGCCGGGACGGCCGGCTTCGGGGCCGCGGCCTGCGCCGGGGCGGGAGGAGCCGCAGGAGCCGCAGGAGCCGGAGGCGCAGCCTCGCATCCGAGGGTAGCGGCGAGCAAGACGATGACCAGGGCCGAGACGCGTGTCTTCATGAGGCGAAGATTAACCTCATTCGCCTCCGGCTTCGAAGCGCACGAGAACATCGCCCTGAGAGACCGCCTGCCCGGCCGCCGACTCGACCGACGCGACCACGCCGTCCCGCGGAGACTTCACCTCGTTTTCCATCTTCATCGCCTCGAGCACGAGAATCGGCTGGCCCTGCGTCACGCGGTCGCCCACCCCCACGAGGACGCGCAGGACACGGCCGGGCATGGCCGCGGCGACATGCCGGACCTTCTTCGCGGCTCGCCCGCCCGTCGTCAGGAGAGCGCGCGCCGTGAGCTCGTCCAGAAGCTCGAACCCGAAGAGCGTCCCTTCCGCCGAGGCCCGCACCGAACCGTCCTTCTGAAGGGCGACGCTGACCTCGATCTGACGGCCGTCCCGGCCCACGAGAGACCAGACGCCATTGCGCACCTCGAGGGCCTCTCCCGTCAGGACGGCGTCGTCGAGCGTGGCCTCGAACGCGGGCGCGCCGGCCGTCACGACAACCGTGCGGCCCTCTGTCTCGCCGGGCATCCGCACCTGGAATTTCATTCGCGCACCCCGACGCACGCCCGCGCGTTTCTCCACGATGAGAGCCCGACCCCGTCCGGCACGGCAGCCGACCCGGGCCGGCGTTTCTTCGCTTCCTCCATCGACGCGAGAGCGGCAGCGATCACGGACGCGGCCACGACGTCCTCGGCGGGGCGCCGGGGCTCGTATTTCCAGTCGTCGAGAAACTGGGTGGACACGCTGTTCGCGACCACGTCGGGGTCCTCGAGAAGCGCCAGAAAGAACGGGATCGACGTTTCGATGCCCTCGACGCGCGCTTCGGAGAGTGCGCGCTTCATCCGCCGGAAAGCCTCGTCGCGATCCTGGCCCCACACGATGAACTTCGCGACCATCGGGTCGTAGTCGAGCGGCACGACGTCGCCGTCCTCGACACCCGAGTCGACGCGGATCCCCGGACCCTGCGGCCTTCGGAGGCGCCGGATGCGACCGGGAGAGGGGGCGAAGCCGTGGGCGGGATCCTCCGCGTAGATGCGGCACTGGATGGCATGGCCGCGCGGCGACGGCTTCTCCCGAATCGACATGGGCTCACCGCGCGCGATGCGGATCATCTCCACTACGAGATCGACGCCGTAGACCATCTCGGTCACGGGATGCTCGACCTGGATCCGCGTGTTCATCTCGAGGAAGAAGAACCGCCCGTCCTTCGCGAGCAGGAACTCCACGGTGCCGGCCGAGACGTAGTTCACGGCCTTCCCGGCCGCGACGGCCACCTCTTCCATCCGGGCGCGGAGCTCCGGTGAGACCGCCGCGGACGGACATTCCTCGAGCACTTTCTGATGGCGGCGCTGGAGAGAGCATTCGCGCTCGCCGAGCGCGATCACGCGTCCCGTCTTGTCGCCGAGAATCTGCACCTCGACGTGCCGTGAGCCCTCGACGAGGAGCTCCGCGTAGACGCGGTCGTCGGCAAAGTAGGATTTTGCTTCGCTCCGCGTCCGAAGGAACGCCTCGCCCACCTCGGCTTCGGCACGCACGACGCGCATCCCCTTGCCGCCGCCGCCCGCGGCCGCCTTCAGGAGGAGCGGAAACCCGTTCGCCCGCCCGAACGCGGCGATCTCCTCCGCACTCTCCGCCGGCGTGGTCATGCCGGGAACGACCGGCACGCCGGCCGCGATCATCCGCTGGCGCGACTCCGTCTTGCTGCCCATCGCGGCGATCGAGGCCGGCGCGGGACCGACCCACGTCAAACCCGCCTCCTCGACTTTCCGCGCGAAGTCGGCGTTCTCCGACAGGAACCCGAATCCCGGATGCACGAGCGTCGCGCCGGTGGACTTCGCCGCCGCGAGAATCCTTTCCGGTACCAGATAGCTCTCTCGGGCGGGCGGCGGCCCGATCGCGACGGCGTAATCCGAAAGGCGCACGTGGAGCGCCCCGCGGTCCGCCTCGGAGTAGACCGCGACGGGCGAGATCCCGAGATCGCGGCACGCCCGGATGATCCGCACGGCGATCTCTCCGCGGTTCGCGATCAGGAGCCGCGGGGCGGGATTAGAGCGGAATGTTTCCATGCTTCTTCGGCGGCATGACGTCGCGCTTGTTCCCGAGGAGGTCGAGGGCGCGGATGAGCCGCGGACGCGTCGTCCGAGGCGCGATCACGTCGTCGACGTAGCCGCGCCGCGCCGCGACGTACGGGTTCGCGAACGCCTCGTCGTACTCGGCGATTTTTGCCTGGCGCGCCGCGGCCGGGTCCGTCGCGGCCGCGATCTCCCGGTGGTAGAGGATGTTCACCGCGCCTTCCGCGCCCATGACCGCGATCTCCGCGGTGGGCCAGGCGAAGTTGAAGTCCGTCCGGATGTGTTTCGACGACATGACGCAGTACGCGCCGCCATAGGCCTTGCGCGTGATGATCGTGATCTTCGGAACCGTGGCCTCGGCGAACGCGTAGAGCAGCTTCGCGCCGTGCTTGATGATCCCGCCGAATTCCTGCTTCGTGCCCGGCAGGAATCCCGGCACGTCCTCGAACGTCACCAGGGGGATGTTGAAGGCGTCGCAGAAGCGGACGAAGCGCGCGCCCTTCACGGAGGCGTCGATGTCGAGAACGCCCGCGAGGTGATCCGGCTGGTTCGCCACGATGCCCACCGGCTTGCCGCCGAGCCGCGCGAACCCGACGACGAGGTTCTTCGCGAAGTCCGCGTGGATCTCGAACAGCTCCCCGTCGTCCGTGATGCGCTTGACGAGCGCGATCATGTCGTACGGCTGGTTCGGCGACGCGGGCACGATGCGATCCAGCTCGGGGTCCTCGCGGTCGGCGGGATCGCCGTTCTCGCGGCGCGGCGGATCCTCGCGGTTGTTGGACGGAAGGAACGACAGGAGCGAGCGGATCTTCTGGAGGCAGTCCGCGTCGGAGTCGGCCACGATGTGCGCCACCCCCGAGACGGCCGCGTGCGTGTCCGCGCCGCCGAGCGCCTCCTTCGTGACGTCCTCGTGCGTGACCGTCTTGATGACGTCCGGCCCCGTCACGAACATCGAGCTCGTGCCGCGCACCATGAGGATGAAATCCGTGATCGCGGGCGAATACACGGCGCCGCCCGCGCAGGGACCGAGGATCGCCGAGATCTGCGGGACGACTCCCGAGGCGAGAGTGTTGCGAAGAAAAATGTCCGCGTATCCCCCGAGGGACACGACTCCTTCCTGGATACGGGCGCCTCCCGAGTCGTTGAGACCGACGACGGGTGCGCCCACCTTCATCGCGAGATCCATGAGCTTGCAGATCTTCGCGGCGTTCGTCTCGGACAGGGAGCCGCCGAACACCGTGAAGTCCTGCGCGAACACGAAGACCGGACGGCCCTCGACCCGCACGACCCCCGCGACGACGCCGTCTCCGGGAATCGCGTTCGATTCGTCGTCCATGCCGAAGTCTCGGGCGCGGTGCACGACGAAGGGGTCGATTTCGTCGAACGATCCCGGGTCGCCGAGCAGCTCGACGCGCTCGCGCGCCGTGAGTTTGCCCGCCTTGTGCTGTTTCTCGCGCCTGTCCGCTCCGCCGCCGGCGCGGGCCTTCGCGCGAAGGGCTCCGAGGGCGTGCAGACGATCTTCGATCGAACGTGTCATGGGCTCTCGCTTGTCCCTAGAGGGGAATCTTCTTCTTCTCGGCGAGCATCCGTTTCGCCTTCCGGAACATCTCGGCGTAATCGACGTCTGCCCCGCGAATCGCCGCCGCGTTCTTCTCGAGAAGCCGCTTGACCTCCTCGTCGAGGGCCCGCTCTCGATCCCGGTCCTCGGTGAGCGCGGCCTCGAGAGCATGCCGCACGTCCGCGGTCGACGCGCCCTTCACGAGGCCTTCGGCGACGAGGCGGCGCGCGACGAAAGCCGCCTGCGCCAGGAGTCGTGCATCCGAAAGGGCCATCGACCCTAGAGGATATCGCACCCCGGAGACCGCGAGGCGCCTCGGGGTTTCGGGCGCGCTCCTACAATCCTCCCGTTGAGCGACGTCGTCGAGACCTTCCGCCAGGACGCCGAGGACGCCGTCCGGATCGTGTCCGGCCTGCTGCGCCGCGGCGAGGGGGGCGAGGCATTCCGGGAACGCCGGCGGAGCGTCTCGTGGACGGCGACCGAGGCCGGCCTCCTGGCGCCCGCCTTCGCGGAGGAGCGCGGCACCGCCGTGCGCCTGCGCCGCGGCCGCGAGTCCCTTCTCGTCGCGAAGGGCGGAGACGGTCCCGAAGCTCTCCGCGAAGCCGTCCGTGAGGCCTCCCGCCGCGGCGGCGGATCTCCCTTCCTCAAGTCCCGCGGCCTCGAGCGGACGCGCGCCGACACCGAAGCGCCGGGAGTCGACGAGGAAGAGCGCGCGGCTCAGCTGGGTGCGGCTCTTCACCGGGCTCTGCCCGACCCACGCGGGATCTCGCTCACCCTCCGCGTCGCCCGCGTCGCCATCTCGCGCGCCGTCGTCACCGCACGCGAGATGGTGACGTGCGGGACCGTTCGACGCCTCGAAGCGTCCGGCCTCTTCCGCCGGGCGCACACGGCGCGGCCCTTCGCGTTCCAGACGTCCGCCCCGTGGGCCCCGGCGCTCGACGCCCTCGCGCGCGCCCTCGCCGACGCGGCGCGGCCGGTGCCGACGCACCGGGCCCCGGAAGGGCCGATGGACGTCGTGTTCTCTCCGGGCGCGGCGTCCGTGTTCTGGCACGAGACGGTCGGCCATCCGCTCGAAGCGGGAGGCGGCGAGTGGGGCTCCGTCCTCACACGCGTGCCGCGCGCCGCGGTCGCCCCGCCGGGCGTCTTCGTGACCGCGGACCCGACCCGCGGCGACCTTCCGGGCCACTATCTCGCGGACGACGAGGGCACGCCCGCGAGGTCCGTCGCCCTCCTGACCGACGGTTGCGTCGACGGCCAGGTCACGGACCGAAGGGCGGCGGGGGGTGCCTCGAACGGCCACGCGCGCTGCGGCGACTTTCGGCGCCCGCCGCGCCCGCGCCTCTCCAACCTCGTCGTGTCGCCCGGCCGCGCGAGCCGTGAGGAGCTTCTCGAGGCGTGCGGCAACGGGCTCTACGTCCGTGAGATCTCCGCCGGACACGCGGACCCCGCGTCGGGCCGCTTCACCCTCTTCGTCGAGAGCGCGGACCTCGTGCGGAGAGGCGCGCTCGGGGCGCCTCTCGGCCCGTTCGTCCTGACGTCCGACGTTCTCACGGCGCTCAGACACCTTCACCCCGAGAGCGGCGACGTGACGCATCCGGCGAGCGGGCTCGGACTCTGCGTCAAGGGAGGCGAGGCCGTGGCCGTCGGCGGAGCGTCACCCGCCATCCTCATCCGCGGCCTCACCGCCTTGCGGGGACGCGCGTGAGCGCTGGGAAGGACGATCTCCTCGAGCGCCTCCTCGCGGGCGCGCGGTGCGACGCGGCGGCGGGCGAGAGCGCGGAGGCCTACGAGCGGCGCGGGACGTCGATCGAGATCGTCGAAGACGCAGAGGGGTCGCGGCTCTCGGTCGTCACCGAGCGGGGTTTCGCGCTGCGCCTCTTCCGCTCGGGGCGCACCGCGTTCGCGGCGTCGGTGCCGGAGGCCCTGGACGCCCTGCCGGACGCGGCCCGCCTCCTCCTCGCGCGGTCCCGGACGCGCCGCGGGGTTCGCGCGGCGGGCCCGGTCGCGGGCGGAGGAGCTTCGACGCTCGCGCCGCCTCCCGTGCCGGACGAGAAATCGGCCCGGGCGATCCTCGCGTCGTTCCGAAGCGACCTCCTCGCGGCGGGCGAGGGCGCCGTGTCGCTGACCGAGGCGATCCTCACGACCGGAGCCCGAACGGAGCGCGTCGTGACGACCGCGGGACGTGACGTCGCTTTCAGCAGCGCAACCACGACGCTCGTCGCGACCGTCACGGGCAGGACAGGGGCCGCGAGCGTGTCGGCGCGACTCCTCGCGTCGGCGGCGCGGCCCGCGGATCTCCCGCTCGCTCGCCTCGCGCACCATGCCGTGGACCGCGTGCTGCTTCCGCTCCGCGGCCGGCCGCTCGCGCCGGCCCGAGGCGACCTCCTCCTCGATCCGAACGTCGCCGCCCCGATGGTCGGACGCCTCGCCTCCGCGTTCTTCGGCGACGACGGCGACGCCCTCCTCGCCTCCCGCACGCGCGATGGACGAGACGCGTTCGCGGCGCCTCTCTTCTCTCTCGTCGACGACGCGGCGGTTCCCGGCGGGCCCGTCGAAGCGACGCACGATGGCGAAGGTACGCCTCACGGACGCACCCTGCTCGTCTCACACGGCACCGCCGCCGGCAGGCTGTCGGACGCGGCCGCCGCCGTGCGTCTCGAGCAGCCGCCCACCGGCAATGCCGTGCGGCGCGCGTACACCGAGCCACCCGCGATCGGCATCACGAACCTGTTCGTGGACCCTTCGGCCGGAGTCCCGCCGCTGGAGCTTCTGCGCGCCCTGGCGCGCGGCTTCTACGCGGCGGTCCTCCTCTCGCGCCCGGAGGTGGATCTTTCGGGAGACCGCTTCCGCCTGCACGCCGCGGGCTACTGGATCGAGAAGGGCCGGGCGCGGGAAGCGGTATCCGAGACTCTCGTCGAGGGCCGGCTCTCGGAGTTTCTGCGGTCCATCTCGGCCGTCGGAGACGACCTCCGGTTCGTGCCTTCAGGCACGGGCAGCGCCGGCGCCCCCACCCTCTTCATCCCGAAGTGGAAGGGGGCCTGACCGCGCTTCCCCTGGCTCAGCCGACCCCGGGACCCGCACGCGGCGGCGCGGGAGTGGGCGGGGCGGCGGGCACGCCGTCCTCCAGGGCCGCGGGGGCCGGGGTTCGCTTCTTCGCGGATCCCGCCGGAGACTGGTCGGGGATGTCCGAAGGGATTATTTCGTTGGCGCGCGTGTAGGCGGGCGTGGGCTGTGGAGACGACGCATTCGGAGGCGGCGCGGGACGACTCGTGCTCACGGGAGGCACGGACGTCACGACCGCTCCGCCTGGTCCCGGCCTCACGGCACGGTCGCCAGGCGCGGGGCCGCCGCTTGCCGGCGCGGCGGCTCCCGGTTCCGGCGCTCCGACTGCGAGCCCGCCTGTCATCGCCGAAACCGCGACATGGCCCTGCTGGAACGAGCCCACGAGGCCCGCCTCCGCCATCTGCTCGGTCACGGGAAGGGCGGCCCGAACGAGGCGCCCGTCGAGGCTCTCGAGAAGGACGCGCCCCTTGAGGCGCGTGTACGCGGCGAAGGGGTTCCGGCGCACGTCGAAGAGCGACGTGTCGACGCGCAAGGACGTCTTGTAGGCCGCGACCGCGGCGGAATCGTTCCCGCGACTTTCCTCCGCGAAGCCGAGCATCCACCACGCCGCCCAGTTTCCCGGCGCGCGCGACACGGCGTTCTGGAACGAGGAGGCGGCGCCGCCCCATTCGCCCCGCATCGCGTGGACGAGCCCGGCGTTGTAAAGCGGGCGGCCGTCCGTCTTGTCGAGTTTCGCGGCGAGAGCGAACTCCCGCTGTGCGTCTCTCCAGAATCCGTCCCGCGCGATGAGACACGCGAGGTCGTTGTGCAGCGAGGCGTCGTTCGGCGTCTTCTGGAGACGCTCGAGGATGTCGAGCGTCGCGCGGTGCTGCGGATTGCCCGGATCGAGGAAGCCCCTGTACACGTCTCGGGCGGCGACGGGCCCGGCGAAGGCCGCCATCGCCATGGCGAGAACTACAGCGCCCGCCCCCCCGAAGGGTCCGCGTCGATCGATGCTCATGCTGTTCCTTTCGTCGGCGCGGCGAGAGAGCGGCCGACGAGCCGCACCTTCCCGTCGCGGGTCTGCACGTCGAAGGCGAGGCGCGTGGCGCCCGTGGCTTTTCGGATTTCCGCGGCCTGCTTCTTCACGAGTTCCTCGAATCGGTCGAATCGGAGCCGGGAAGCGTCCTCGCCGGCCGCCGCGCGCGCCGCGCAGTACCGATCGAAGAGAGACCTGAGGTCGCCCTTCCCCTGGCCTTTTACGGACCCCGGAGAGGAAGCGTCGCCGACGGAAGGGCGGGCCGCCGGCTCGGCAAGCCGCACGCGCGGGGCGAGCCGGACCGGCCCCCGCCCTTCCTCTCGCGCGACGAGCCTCTTTTCCCAGAGGTCGGAGAGGGCCGTGAAGCGGCTCTGGAGCGCCTGAAGCCGGAAGCGCTCCGCGACTTTCTCGACGGGCTCGTTCCCGACGCGGCGAAGCACCTGTTCCACGCTCTTTCGAGCGGGAAGCGGAGGCACCTTCGCATCGCCCGAGAAGAATCGCTCGTAGTCCAGCTTGAGAGCCGTGATGCTCTTTTCCAGGAGATCGAGATCCCGCGCGATCGAGATGGCCATCGGCAAAAAGTAGTCTACATTCCGCCGGCATGGATCCCGAGCCGCCCCGGCCCCCCGCCATGGACCGCCTCCTCGAGTCCGCGACCGGAAAGGCGCTGGCCGCCCGCCACGGCAGGGCCCGCGCGAAGGAAGCGCTCCGCGAAGCGGCCGCCGGCTGGCGCGCGTCGAGGTCCGCGGACGGCGACGCGGCCGACGCGATTCTGGCCGCGGCGGCCCGTGACCTCGAAACCCGTCTCCCGGCGGGGCCGCGCCGCGTGGTCAATGCGACGGGGGTGCTCCTTCACACGAACCTGGGCCGTGCCCCACTCGCCCGGGAAGCCGTCTCGGGCGCGGAGCGCGCCGCCGGGTTCTCGACGCTCGAATACGACCTGGCCGAGGGGACACGCGGGAAGCGCGGGGAGCACGTCCGCCCGCTCGTCCTCGCGCTCTTCGCCCCCGGACGAGACGACCTCGACGCCCTCGCGGTCACGAACGCCGCCGCCGCGCTCCTCCTCGCCCTCGACACGCTCGCGAACGGCAGGCCCGTCGCGGTGTCGCGCGGAGAGCTCGTCGCGATTGGCGGCGATTTCCGCGTGCCGGCGATCCTCGCGAAGAGCGGCGCTTCGCTGCACGAGGTCGGCACGACGAACCGGACGGCCGTTCGGGACTACGAGGAGGCGCTCGACGCGGGAGCCGCGGCAATCCTCAAGGTCCGGCCGTCGAACTACCGCATCGTCGGATTCACCGAAGAGGTCCGCCTTTCCGAACTCGCGGTCCTCGCCCACGCCCGCGGCGTCCCCGTCATCTTCGACGCAGGCGCCGCCACGCCCACGCGACTCACGGAGTCCGGCCTTTCCGACGAGCCCGTGCCGCTCGACGCCCTGGACGCGGGAGCCGACCTCGTCTGCTTCTCGGGAGACAAGCTCCTCGGCGGACCGCAGGCGGGAATCCTCATCGGAAGGGCGGAACTGGTCGCGCGCGCCGCCGCGAATCCTCTCGCCCGCGCCCTGCGCCCGGACAAGCTCGTCCTCGGCGCGCTCGCCGCCACCCTCGACCTCCATCTCTCCGGCCGCCGCCTCGAGGTCCCCTTCTTCCGGATGCTCGAGGCTCCCCTCGCCTCCCTGCGGGTTCGTGCCGAAGCGCTCGCGGCGCGCGCCCGCGTGGCGGGCTTCGAGGCCACGGTCGTGGATTCGATCGCCGTCGCCGGGGGTGGAGCGGGCGCCGAATCGACGTTGCCCTCTCAGGCGGTCTCGCTCGCGCATCCCGTCTTCTCCGCGGACGGCCTCGCGGCGGCTCTCCGCGCGAGCGAGCCGCCTGTCATCGCGCGGATCGAAGAGGGGCGCGTTCTTCTCGACCTCAGGAGCGTCGCGGAATCCGAGGACGAAGAGATCGCGCGCGCGCTGGAGCGCTG
>JARXKK010000042.1 GCA_030278895.1 Acidobacteriota bacterium | reverse complement strand
GTCGAGGGTGAGAGGCGGGCGCGCGTCTTGCTCGCTCAACCTCTATTTCTTCCGGTCCCGCAACATCGCCGCGAACTCGCGAAGAAGATCCGCCTTCTTCCCAAACGGCTTCAGCGCGTCGAGCGCGTGGTGCGTCAGATCGGCGACGAGCGTGCGGGCGCCCGCCTCCCCGACGTGGCGCACGAAGGTGGGAGCGGGCGCGCGGCGGGCGGACTTACCGGTCTCTCTCGCGTCCCCGCGCGCCTCGAGAAGGTCGTCCACGATCTGGAACGCGAGACCGACGTTGCGGGCGTAGGAGCGGACGGCGCTCAGCTCGTTCTGGCGCGCGCCACCCAGCACGGCGCCGAACTCGGCCGAAGCGACGAAGAGAGCTCCCGTCTTGCGCGCATGAATCGTCTCGAGGCGGTCGAACGTCGCGCCGGCCTCGTCCGTCGCGAGATCGAGCGCCTGACCGGAGGCAAGCCCGAGAAGCCCAGAGGCGTCCGCGAGGCGTGAGACGAGGTCGAGCGCGATGGAGCCGGGGATGCCGCCACGGCGCGCATGCAGCCCCGTTTCCGCCAGGAGGCCGAAGGCGCGCGCGAGGAGCGTCACGGCGGCGAGAATCGCGTTCCCCTCGCCGTGCGCCACGTGCAACGCCGGCTTGCCCCGCCGGAGCGTCGCGTCGTCCATCGAGGGCAGGTCGTCGAGGACGAGGGAAGCCGCGTGCACCATTTCGATCGCGCACCCGGCGTCGATGAGGCGCGGGCGCGGCCCGTCGAACAGCTCTCCCGCGAGAACGACGAGCGCCGGCCGCACCCGTTTGCCGGGCGACAGCAGGGCCTCGCGCGTGACGGAAGGGAGGGGATCACGCGGATCGGGGACGCTCGCGTCGCTGGCGAGAAGGGCCGGAAGGCGCGCGTCGACCGCGGCACGCACCTCGGCGAGGAGGCGCGACAGGGCGGGAGAGGAAGCGGAAGAAGCAGGGGGCGCGGCCACGTCCTTCACCGGTGGGAAAGACGGAGGCCGCGCCCTCTCCCGGACATCAGAAGCTCGCGAGCCCGTCCTTCTCGTTCGTGAACACGTCGAACACCGTGATGAGCTGCGTCACCGTGAGGACGTCGCTGATCTTCGGAGGAAGGCTCACGAGTTTCAGCTTCGCGCCCTTGTGCGTGGCGGTCGTGTAGCAACCCACCAGCTCGCCGACGCCCGAGGAGTCGATGGTCGTGACGTCCTTCATGTCGACGAGGATCTTCATCGCGCCGCCGTTCACGGCCGCGTGGATGGCCTCCCGCATCTGCAGGTCGCCGGCCCCGATCGTGATCTTGCCGTGGAGCTCGACGATCTTGACGTCCCCGACGTCTCGTGTGGTCACCGTGGTCTTCATCGTGTTTGCACTCCCTTCTTCTGGTCTCCGCCGAGGTGTTTTCTCATCGTGAGGACGGTGCCGCCGCGCGCGCCGCGCGTGAAGGTCACGTCGTCCATGAACGTCTTCATGTAGAAAATGCCGCGGCCCGAGGTCTTCATCTGGTTCTCGGGCGCGAGCGGATCCGCGACCGCGGTCGTCTCGAAGCCTTCGCCCTCGTCGCCGACGACGATCTCGAGGTCGTCCGCAGTGCCTCCGAGGGAGAGCATGACGCGACGCGACGGATCCTGGCGATTCCCGTGCTTGATCGCGTTCGCGAGGGCCTCGCGGAGCGCGACCCCGATCCAGTGCTCGGCGTCGTTCTCGATGCCCCGCACCCGGCAGACGTACTCGAGCACGGCCTGGCCGAGCTCGAGATTCTCGAACCTGCTGGAGAGCCAGAGCACAATCGGTCCCGGCGAAACGGACGCTTCCGTCATTGCAAATGAGCGAGGAGACGCGCTGCTAAGCTCGACCCTCGATGGTTACCTCCACCGTCTTCCCGAATCGCGGGCGCATGATACGCGAGCGCGCCGCGGGCCGTCCATCGGTCCGGAACGCCGCCCTCGCCCTTCTCGCTGCCCTCCTGGCCTCTGCCGCGCCCGCGGAAGCCGAGCGTCCGATCGCCGAGCGCCTGCCCGAAGCGGTGGCGGGAGCCCAGAGGCTCGTCGAGAAGGTCCGGGGGGTGCCGTTTCCCGGGACGGTAGCCTCGGCGATCCTGCACGAGAAGGACCTCGCACGCGTGCTCGCGAAGAAGCTCGTCGAGGACCTTCCGGCGCCGTTCCCGCGTTACGCGGCCTCTCTCGCGGCCGTCGGCTTTTTCGATCCCGAGCCGGGCCTCGAGCAGAAGCTCACGACGCTCTACGCCCGGCAGGTCGCCGGCTTCTACGATCCGGCCGAGAAGAAATTCTTCATCGTGCCCGAGCGGACGGCCGAGACGGCAGTCGCCGGGGTCCCCGCCCTGGGCCTTTCGGCCGAGACTCTCCTCGAGGACACTCTCCTCGCCCACGAGCTGACGCACGCGCTGCAGGACCGCCGCCTCGACCTCGTGCCACGGCTCAAGGCGCTGCAGGATTCGTCCGACGGACTCCTCGCGCTCGAGGCTTTTCTCGAAGGCGAGGCCACCGTCGTGATGATGGACGCGCTCCTGACCCGGCTACCGGACGAGTCGAAAGAGCTCTTCGGAGAAGACACCCTCGCCACGATGATGTCCGGCCTCGCCCAGGGCGCGAGCGTGGAAGGCTCCGAGGGCGTGCCGCCCTTCTTCGTCAAGGAGATGCTCTTCCCATACGTGGGGGGCACGGCGTGGATCCAGGCGCGGAAAAGGGTTGGCGGATGGCCGGCGGTCGACGCGACGTACGCCCGGCCGCCCCGGACGACGTCCGAGATCCTCCACCCGGAACGCGCCAGCGGGGCGCACGTCCTCCTGAACGCGTCCGACCGCCCGACGCGCGCGAGCGTTCCCGCCGGCATGCGCCTTCTCTACGAGGACACGTTCGGCGAGTGGATGCTCGGAACGCTCCTCGAGCGCGCGGGAGCTCAGAACGCCGCCGCGCTCGCGGCCGAATGGCAGGACGATCGCGTCGTCTTCTTCGAGCCGAAGGAGTCGCTGGGAGCCGGCGCTCTCCCGGTCGGATTCATCTGGCGCCTCCGCGCGACGTCGCCGGCGGCCGCGAAACGGATCGCAGCCGCGCTGGAAGCGCTTTACGCCCGCCCCGACGGCCGGTTCGCCGCAACGGTCACCACCGTGGCCGATCGCGTCGAGGTCGTGCGCGGCCGGACCGCGGCCCGTGCCCCGCAGACGGAGAAGGCCCTCAGTCCCCCGCGATCAGCTTCAACGCCGCCGGAAGGAAAATGAAGAGCTGAATGGCGTCGAACGTGCCGTGCGCGACGATCGACGCGACGGCGTTCCCGGTCTTCGAGAAGGCCACCGCGAGAACCGTCGTGATCGCGAGCAGGCCGACGAAGAAAAACGGTTCACCGTAGCCGGCGTGCGCGAGCAGGAAAAAGATCGAAGCCGGGACGACCCCCAGCCGGCGCTGGAGAAACGACCGGAAGTGGAATTCCTCGAGCGTCATGGCGAGGAGGACGAGGAGTCCCCTCTGCGCGGCGGGGCGGGAGGCGAGCCAGCCGACGAGGGGAGGCACGGTGCGGTGCGGGTCGTAGTCGAAGACGTGAAAGAGCAGGGCCGCCGAGACGCCCACCACGATCGTCAGCGTCCATCCGACGAGGCCCAGCGCGACACCGGCGCCCGCCTCGGCGAGGGGACGCTTCGAGTCGAGCCCGAGAAAAGAGCGCACGGGCGGCCTTCCGCTGAGCAGCCACCAGCCGAGAAGGAAGCCCGCGAGGATCGCCTGCAGGGCGAACACCTGGGAGAAGCGGAGCGTCGAGACGTCGGGGGCGCGCCCCCCGCCGGCCGCGGGCAACAGTGTCGTCGCAATCAGGACGAGCACGAGGAGGAGAAGCGCGGTTCGTTTTCTCCACGGTGACGCGAACACGTCGCGCCGAAAGGCCCCCCTGCGGTCGGCCACGAAGACGATCGCGAGGACGAGCGGCAGGCCGGCGCCGAAGAGGAGAGACCGGTCGAGAGCCGTCACGGGCGCAGAACGACGGGGCGCGCGGCGGGACGGCCGAAGAGGAAGCCCTGGCCCCACGGAACTCCCATGTTCCGGAGGGTCTCGCGCTCGCGCGGCGTCTCGATGCCCTCGGCGATCAACTCGGCGTCGATCCGCTTGCCCAGCGCCGCGAGGGATCCCACGATCTCGCGCTTGATCCGGTCCTCGTCCAGTCCCGAGACCAGCGTGTGCGCCACCTTCACGTACTCCGGGCGGAGCTGCACGATCGACTCGAGACCCGAGTATCCCGAGCCCGCGTCGTCGATGGCGAATCCGAAACCGGCGGCCCGAAGGCGACCGACGACCTCGCGGAAGGCCGGGTAATTGAAGACGACTTCCTTTTCCGACAGCTCGAGGACGACGTCCCCGTGCATGCGGCTCATCTCGGCGAGATTCCGGTCGTCGAGAAACACCGAGTGCGTGAGAAGCCGCGCGGAGGCGTTCACGAACAGGCGCTTGCCGCGCGCGACCCGTGGAAGCGACGAGAAGACGGTCTCGACGCAGAGGCTCTCGAGCTCGAGAACGAGATCTCCCTCGCGCGCCACCGCGAAGAGCTCATCGGGCATCTCGAGCTCGTGGCCGATGGGTCCGCGGATGAGCGCCTCGTATCCGAGCACCTCGCCCGAGGCCACGCCGACGATGGGCTGGAACACCGCGCGGAGCTTCTTCGCGGAAAGAAGGGATTTGAGACGCTCGACGAAGCCTTTCTTCTCACCGCTCTCGCGGGCGTCCGCGAGGCGCGTCGCTTCGGCCAGCGCCCGCATGACCTGCCGTGAGAGCCGGACACGCGGGTCGTCCGGAATCACGAGGGCGGTCGCGTGAATGTGCATGAGGTCCACCGCGGAGCGTCCGAGCGCCTGCTTGAGGCGCCGGCCGACACCCTGCCGCAGCCGCCCGGCCTCCGCCTCCAGCGTGACGCTCCGCCGGCCGGGAGCGCGCCGCGCGGCGTCGAAGAGAAGGAAGACGCCGTCGGAACCGTTGAAGGACATGGCGAGGAGGCCAGGCGCGAGCGGCGAAGACGCGACGTCCTCGCGCAGGCTCGCCGCCGTCACGCGCAGGATCCGGTCGTAAAGCTCCCAACCATAGAGGCTCTCGACGCCCGCGAATCGTCCGAGCTGCACGTAGATCACTCCGAGGTTCGCGACCCGCTCCCCCTTGAGGTCGGCGAAGGGGTGCAGTGTGAGACCCGTGATGGCGTCCTGGAGCAGCGACTCGAGGCGCAGCCTCTCGATCTCGGGCACCTCCACCGGGGTCCGCTCCGCCACGAGCCTCAGGGGATCCGCCCGTCGCTCTCTCGTCGCTTTCATGGTTCTCCTCGTGCCGGCACGGCAGCCGTCAGCGCGCGCACGCGCGCCCTCAGCTCCTGGGCGTGAAATGGTTTCGTCAGGTGGTCGGTCCCGCCAACCTGCATCGCCGTGATCCGGTCGCGCACCTCGCCGCGCCCCGTCAGGAAGAGGACGGGCAGGTCACGCGTGAGAGGCTGACGGCGCAGGATCTCGCAGAACTCCCAGCCGGTGAGGCCGGGCATGTTGACGTCCAGGACGAGGAGCGCCGGAGGATCGCTGAGGACGGCCCGAAGCGCCGCCGTGCTGTCGCTCGCGCCGTCCACCTCGAAACCGTCGAGGGACAGGACCGCGGCGACCGCCTCCACCATCGCCGGATCGTCATCGACGACGAAGACGCGACCGCTCATGCGCCGGCCTCGCGCGCGACGGGAAACATGATCGTGACCTCGAGCCCGTGCCCCGGCTCAGAGAGCAGCGAGATTTTTCCGCCGTTCTCCTCGAGCAGGTCCTTCGTGACACCGAGCCCGATGCCGCGCCCCGGCACGCCGGAGGCCGACGCGGACGGGCTCCGCCAGGCGAACGTGAACGCGTGCTTCTGCTCGTCCGGCGTCATCCCCGCTCCCGTGTCGCTGATCACGACGAACGCGTGCTGCGCGACCACGCTCGCCCGGACGCGCACCTGACCCCCGGCCGGCGTGTACTTGACCGCGTTGTCGAGCACGTTCCGGAACGCGCGCTGGAGGGCGACGGGATCGGCCGCGACCGGAATCTCGGCACCTTCCGCCACGAATTCGAGACGCACCCGCCCGCCGTGCGCGAGCCGGTACGACTCGACGAGCGTCGCAAGGACGCGCACGAGGTCGGAGCGTGGCGCGGGCGGAGCCGCGGAAGACGCGGCTCCCGACGCGAGCGGCGCGGGAGCCGGCGCCCGCGGCGGCATCCCGGTGAGCGACTCCATGAGCGCCATCTCGCGCGCGAGCCCGGTGAGATGCGCCTCCGAGGGCAGCTCTCCACGGCGCGCCGCCTCAGCCACGAGGTCGCTGTAGACGCGCAGGACGGTCAGCGGCGACTTCAGGTCGTGAAGGACCTCCGCCCGCGGATCGCGCACGGCATCGCGGAGGGCGTCCCGGTCCGGCCGCGCGCCCGTAGCCAGGGGCGGCGCGGGGAGGCGCGCGCCCGCGTCGTCCCGGGCGTCCCGGGACGCGAACGCTCGCGCGGGCTCTTTCGCGCGCAGGGCGAGCTCGACGCCGAGCGCCGCCGCCGCCGGCCAGGCGAAACGCAGGGCCATGGACCGGGCTGCCGCCGCCGTTGGAGCCGGGGACATGACGACGAGAAGCGCGAGGCCTGCGTACGTCCCCACGAGGAGGAAGCGGCCGCCCTCGCGCGAGATCACGGTCTCGGCCGCGACGAAGACGACGAGAAGCGGGAAGAGATCGCTCGAAATTCCGCCCGTCCGCGCGAGAGCGACGAGCGTGAGCGCGAGCGGGACGAGGAGGCGCAGCGGCGCGCCGAAGGGCCCGAGGAGCGTCGTTCCGAGAGACGTCGCGAGCAGGCCGCCCGACACGAGCGCCGCGGCCGCGAGGCCCGCCAGGGCCGGGACGTCGGCGGAAGCCGCCGCGCCCGACGCGATCAGGACGAGGAGGGACAGAGACAGGAGGGCCGGCCCGAAGAGGCCCGCCCCCGCGGAAGCGCTCAGCGGCGGGCGCCCGTCCAGACCGACCTCGGGGCGCGCGCGCGCCTTTCCGGCTCAGTGCACATAGGCGCACCCCACCCGCATGCGGCCATCCGCCAAAGGAACCGCGCTCACGCGCCGCATCGCCACGCGATGCGGCTCACCGCTGTGCCGCTGCAGGATCTCGCCCTCGATACGGTCGGGAGTCTTCTCCCGCGTCGTCACGAAGGAGATCCCGCCGTAGGAAATGTCGTGGACCTCGGAGACCGAAGACTTCCGGGCGGTGCCGCCGACGGCGCCCATCCTCACCGTCAAGCCGGGAACGCTGAAACGCGGGAAGCGCCGCGTCTTCTCGAAGGGCCTCGCATTCTGCCGCTTCGAGGCGTAGAGCCGGATGTCGCTCATCTTGAGGAGGAAGTCGAGCAGGCGCCCGTCCGTGGGGAACGTCGCGACGCCGTAGTTCATGCCCATCTTCAAGCCGACCCGAAGCGGCAGCCGGATGGCGGCGACCTTGTGCCGGATCCGTTCGGCGACGGCGAGAGAGTGGACGACGTCGCTGTTCGGGAGCACCGTCACGAATTCGTCGCCGCCGTAACGGCAGCCCGCGTCCACCACGCGAAGCGACTCGCGGATGACCTTCGCCGTGCGCACGAGGATCCCGTCACCCACGGGGTGGCCGAGCCGGTCGTTGATGGACTTGAATCCCGCGAGATCCATCATGAGGACCGACACGACACCGCCGCTGCGCTCCGCGCGCGAGACCTCGCGGTCGAGGTGGTCGTGGAGGAACCGGCGGTTGTAGAGGCCCGTGAGCGGGTCGGTGATCGCGTTGACGCGAAGGGCCGAGACCTCGTGGTCCGCGAGGAGGCGCGGCTCCTTCAGCTTGCCGAGCCGGCTGTGGAACTCGTGGAGGAGCGCCGTCTGGAGCGAGACGGGTGACCCGAGCGCCCCGTCCATCTTGTCCCACGAGCGCTCCACGCGCGCCCAGAGACGCGAGACCTCGTTCACGGGGACCGTCACGCCGATCCACTCGACGAGCAGCAGCCGCAGCAGCTCGGCGCGCGTCACGCCTTCGCTCGCCGCGGCCAGGTCCCGCTCGAACCGCTCCCGCACGAAGCCGCGGGCGCGCCCCAAACGAGCCAGCCGGGATACCCGGGCGGAGAGATCTTCTTCCGGCAGCATGTTCTTCAGGCGTGGCGCCGGACGGAGGCGGCCTCGACGAGTCCGCCGTCGCTCTCTTTCGCGAGCGATTCCACGGCCCTGGCGACGTCGGCGACCGCTTCTCCCAGCGGGAAGACCAGCATGAGCTGCCCGCCCTGGAGAAGGTCCACGAGCTCGCTGTCGCTCGACGCCCAGAGCACCTTCCGGCCCGTGACGAGAAGGCGCGCGCTCGTGACTCCCCGCCGGGCCGGGTCGAGCCGGCGGAGCGTCTCCACGACGCGGCGCACCTCGGCGAGGCCGAAGCCCGACGCGCGGAGCCTCCCCGCCAGGCGAAGGCGCACGACGTCGGCGAAGGAATAGCGGCGCTTCGATCCGTAACCCGACGCGCTCGAGAGAGAGGGGGACAGGAAGCCGCGACGGTCCCAATGGTCGAGTTGCCGGGCCGACAGCCCCGTCAGGCGCGCGACCTGCGCGGTCGAAAACGAGGCATGGAGAATCCGGCGATTGAATTTCACGTATGTATTTTGACATGGTACGCCGATTCCCGGCCGTGTAAAAGGAGAAAATCGCGTCCGGCGGTACACTTGGCGTGAACGATATGAACGCAGGATCCTCGACGTACAAGGCCGGCGCCTCCGTGATCACGGAGGGCGAGTCCGGCAAGGAGATGTTCGTCATCGAGTCCGGTTCGGTGGAGGTCTTCCGCGGCAGCGGACCGAAAGAGCACCGGATCTCCCTCCTCGAGGCCGGAGACTTCTTCGGGGAGATGGTTCTTCTCGACGATCAGCCGCGCAGCGCGTCCGCCCGCGCGGCGACGGATTGCCAGCTCCTCGTGATCGACGCGACGACCCTCGACGAGCTCCTCCGGCAATATCCGGAAGTCGCGGTGCGCATGCTTCGCCTTCTCGCCGGACGCCTGCGTGCCGAAGGCGCGCGAGCCGATCTGGCCGAGGTGCAGGCTGCGGCGTCCGCGCCCGCGAAACCCGCGGCCAAGGCCGCGACGAAGACGCCGGCCGCCAAGGCCGGGGCCAGTCCTCGCTCGCTGGTGCCCCCGGGCGGCGCTCCGATCCCGCTCCCGGACAAGGACGACGTCGGCCTCGGACGATTCGACTCGGTCAGCGGCCTCGCCCCCGACATCGAGCTCGGCCCTTTCGACACGAAGAAGCTCACGAGCCGCCGTCACGCCCGGCTCGTCCGCGAGAATGGTGAGACGTTCGTCCTCGAGGAGATCGGGACGGCGAACGGCACGTTCGTGAACGGCACCCGCATCGTGACCGGCGTCAAGACGCGGGTCGTCGACGGCGACACGCTGCGCTTCGGGGGCGTCGACCTCGTCTACAAGGGAGATTGAGCCCCGTGCCTCTCGAGATCCGCGAAAGCCGCGAGGCCGAGATTGTCGTGCTCGAGCTCGTCGGCCGGCTCGACACGAAGACGTCCGGAGCCCTCGAAAAGTCCGTGGCGACGCACCTCGGGGCCGGCCAGCGCCGGTTCGTCCTCGATCTCGCGGGCATGGAATACGTCTCCAGCGCGGGCCTCAGGATCTTCCTCATGCTCGCCAAGAAGGTGAGCGGCGGAACCGGCGGCCTCGCCCTGTGCGGCCTTAGCCCTCAGGTCAAAGAAGTCTTCGACATCGCGGGCTTCACGCGGCTCTTCACGCTCGCCGCGTCGCGTGCGGAAGCGGTCGCGGGAGGCGGCAAGGCGCCCGCTCCCGCCCCGAAATCCGCGAAGGCCGCGGCCCCGAAAGTGGAGCCGCCCAGGGCGGCGGCCCCGTCCGCGCCTGCGGAATCCCTCGCGAGTCGCGCGGCGAAGGCTCTCGGAAGCGCCGCGCTCGCCGAACACACCGTTGCCCCGGAAGTGCGCGATCTCGCGGCGCGGGCCGCGGCGCTTCTCGCGCGAGGAGCTCAGGGAAAAAGCGGCCGCAAGAACCCGGGCTGAAGCTGCGCTAGGGAGTTCCAGGCAGCAGCGCCGGCACCGAGGCGTGGCGGAGAAGAAGAACGTCCACGAGGCTCAGCGTCTCGAACGTCCGTATAGCCGCCGCCCAGGCGGGCGCGGGCTCCAGGCCCAGCTCTGAACTGACCCGCCCGACGATCTCCCCCATCGTGCGGCTTCCGTCGACGAGCGCTAGGAACCGGCAGCCCGCTGCGTCGAGACGGACCTCCGCGACGAGCCGCGCCTCCTGGACTCCGAGCGCAAAGCTGCGGGGCCTGTCCGGCTCCAGGGCGCGGAGGGCGCACGCGAGCGCCGCCGGATCCTGGCCCGCTGTACCGGCGAAGAAAGGAACGTTCTCCGGGTCCCGCGGATCGGCCTGGGTATCCGCGTCGCGAGAAGCCCAGAACGAGTGCCGGCCGGCGCAGTCGAACGCCAGCTCGGCGGCGGCTTCCTGCTCGGGGCGCGGCAGCGCGAGAACCGCCTCCAGAATCTCGGGGTCGCAAAACGCAAGCCGGGCGTCGTAGAGCGGGCGGGTGTCCGGCACGAACGCCACGAGCCGAAGGCCGGCATCGCCGAGGAATCCGTAGAGCTCGGGAACGGTGTATGCGCGATCGACCGAGTGGAGAAAGAGGTCGTAAAGGCCCGCATCAGAGTCGACGTCGATCGCGCGCGCCGCGACGAGACGTGTCGAGTGTCCCTCCCGAAGACCGTCGAGAACCGCGCGGGTGCGCCGCACGCGCGTCTCCTCGTCGGAGACGCCGGCGTTCACGAGCCGTAGGAGCGCCTGCATGGGATAGATCGCCGCGCGGCCGCGAGCGCCGTACACCATGAGGCCGAGAAAACCGCCTGGCGCGAGGACCGCGCACAAAGCCCGAAGCCCAGCGGCCGGATCCGGAAGATGGTGGAGCACTCCCGTGCAGTTCACGAAGTCGAAGGATTCGCCCCAGGCCGGAACGTCGAGCAGAGACCCCACGCGAAAATCGACGCGGGCCTCGAGTCCGCGGCGGGCCGCCCGCGCGCGCGCGATGTCGCGCGCGGCCTCGCTCACGTCGAGGTACACGATGCGCGCGTCGGTGTCTCGGAGCTGATGCGCGAGGTAGGTGGAGGAATCGCCCGTCCCGCCCCCCGCGACGAGGACGCGGAACCCCTTCCGGAAGTCGCGCCGGCCCCGAAATCCGTAATGGTTGATCTGGGGAAGCGCATCCACCATTCCGGCGAGAAGCCGCCGATCCTCGTCGGCGGGATCGCGCGGCGGGTAAGGGAACTTCTCGTACTGGCGCTTGACGGAAGCGAGCTTCTCGTTCACGTCATCACATCAGACGGGCGCCATGCGGGCCGTGCGGGCCGCCTGTGGGGCGGGCGACAAGGTGGGGCCCATGGCGACGAGAGTCACGTCATCCCCGAGAGGGGTCCCTTGCAGGAAATCCTCGACGGCCTTGAGGACACGCGAGACGACCCCTCCGGGCGCGGCGCTTCCCGCGGCGATCGTCTCGATGAGGCGCGGCTCGCCGAAAAGGACGCCGTTTCTTTCGGCCTCCGAGATCCCGTCCGTGAAAAGCACCACCGTCTCTCCATTCCGGAGGCTGAACGTCTCTCCCTGGAACTCGGCGTCCTCCTGGATGCCGATCGGGAGGTTTGGCGGCGCCGGAATGGGCTCGACCGTCCCGTCGATCCGCCGGACGAGAGGCGGGAGGTGCCCCGCGCTCGCGAGGTCGACCCGTCCGGTTTCCGTGTCGAGAACGAGGAGGGCGAGCGTCGCGAACATCCCGTCGTCGAGCTCCGGCGTGAGCGCCGCGTTCACGCGCGCGAGGATCTCGGCCGGGTCGGTGCGCGACAAGGCCTGCGCCCGAAGTTCGCTCGTGAGGCGCGCCATCAGGAGCGCGGCCGAAACGCCCTTGCCAGACACGTCGCCGATCGCCACGGCCATGCGGCGGCCCTCGAGCGGAATGAACGAATAGAAGTCGCCGCTCACATCGAGCGCCGGGGCGTAGTGCGCCGCGAAGGCCCAGCCCGCGATCTCGGGCGCGGAGCGCGGGAGGAATCCCGCTTGCACCCGGCGCGCGAGCGCGAGGTCGTGCCGGAGGAGCTCCTGCTCCACGATCTTCTGGTGCAGGCGCACGTTCGCGAGCGCGAGCCCGACCTGGGCCCCGATGGCGAGAAGGAGCGACATGTCGTCGGCCTCGAAACGGCTGTCGAGATTCTGCGAGTAGAGCGTCAGGAGGCCGAACACCTCGTCGCGTGCGAGGAGCGGGACGCAGACGACGGACCGGATGCCGAGCATCTGGACGCTCAGGCCCTGTTGGAATCGGTCGTCCGTCATCGCATCGACGCTCAAGACGCCGCGGCGGTTCTTCACGACGTCCTCGGCGATGGTGTGACTCATCGTGATCGACGCGGGCGCGCCCGAGCGCGTCTTCATCGCCCGCGGCTTCAGCTCGCCGCCCGGGCCGTCGAGCAGCATGACGAACCCGCGATCGGCCTTCGGAAAGACGTCGAAGACCTTGGCGAGGACGAGATTCAGCATCTCGTCCTCGTCGAGAGTCGCGCTCACCGCCGCGCCGACGTCGTACACGAGCTGGAAGCGGAGCGCGCGATCGGCGACGCTCTCCTTCTTTTCGGGCATCAGGAGCCCCGACAACGCCGCTTTCGCGTCGCGCGCCCCCACGACGGCGTGCCCGACGTTCGACAGGATCACCGAGCCGGACAGCGAATCGCGCTCGTCGGAGAACGCGCAGAGGACTCCCCCGAAAGACAGCGTGTCGCCGTCCTTCAACCGCGACTCGCGCTCGAGCCGCCGTCCGTTCAGCGCCGTCCCGTTCTGACTTCCGAGGTCCTGGACGTACCACACACCGCTGCGCCGGTAGAGCTTCGCGTGTCGCCGCGACACGCCGGCGTCCGAGACGGAAACGCCGGTCGCGGCTCCGCGGCCGACCTCCACGTCCTGCTCGAGGGGGAACTGAATCCCCGCGGAAGTCCCGGTCCTGACAGTAAGTTCCGGCATCGGAGGGGTGGGCCCGACTCTCCCGGGGCCGCAAACGAGTCTAGCAGAGCGACTTGACCCCGCCCCGTCCCACTGCTAGCGTGCCGACACTTCCGGGAGACACATTCATGCGAGCCGAACTCTCTGAGATCGACCTGTCCCCCATCGGCGAACTCGTCCGTATCCGCAAGGAGGAGACGGTCCTCGAGGAGCGTCTCGCGAAAATGGAGGCGAAGAACGAGAAGGTTTCTCCGGTCGTCTACGCGCGGGTCAAGGGCGACTACGAGGCGCGCCGAAACGCGCTCGCCAAGGAGTCGCAGCCTCTCAAGGAGAAGGCGCACCGCGAGTACCAGCGACTGAAGCTCCTGCGCGCCGAGGTCGAGCGCGCCGTGGAGGCGGTCTCCCTCGAGAAGGAAGAGCTCGAGTTCCGGAAGGATCTCGGGGAGTTCGCGGAAGACGAGTTCAAGAAGCGCCTCTCGGACTGCGAAAAGCGCCTTGCGGCGGAACGCCAGGAGCTCGAAGGCGTCCTCCAGATGCGCAACACGTTCGCGGGCGCCTTTCGCTCGGAAGAAGAGCTCGAATCCAGGGCGCTTCCAGCGCCTCCCGCACCCCCTGCGCCTCACCCGGTCGCGCCCCGTCCACCCGCGGCCGAGGAGGCTCCCACGCCCGACGCGACCGTAGTCGGGGGCGCACGGCCGCCCGTAGGCGCCGCCCCGCCCCCCCCGCCTGCCGTCCCCAACGCGGATGCCACCGTCATGGGACCCGTGGGCGCGACCGTCATCGGAGCAGCCGGTGGACCCCCGGCTTCCCACAGCGCCACGATCGTCCTGCCCCGCGCGCGTCTCTCGCTCCTCGAAGGTGAAACCCCCGTGAAGGAGTTCGTCCTCAAGCCGGGTGCGTCCGTCATCGGGCGCCTCGCCCAGAGCGACATCCAGCTGCCTTCGACCGACGTCTCGCGCCGCCACGCGCAGGTCACCTTCGGCCCGGAGGGATGCTTCGTCTCCGACCTCGGCTCGGAGAACGGCGTCGCCGTGAACGGGAAGCGCATCGAGCGCCACCGGCTCGAGGACGGCGATGTGATCGCCCTCGGCAAGCAGCGCCTGCTCTTCCGGGCCTGACCGGGAAACGCCTAAGTCTTCGCCTCAGAATCGCCGGACCAGCCGCACGACGTTCCGGCCGTCCCTCCGCTCGTATCGGCTCTGGTCCGCGAGCTTGCGCACGAGGTGCAGGCCGAGGCCGCCTATGGGCCTCTCGTCGAGCGCTCCCGAGACGTCCGGATCGCCGCCGGACAGCGGGTCGAACGGAGCGCCCGAGTCCGCGATCTCGACTTCGAGAGCGCCTGCGCGGACGCCGAACTCGAGCGAGACGGCTGGAGGCGGCGCCCCCGCCCGCCCGCCGTACTTCGCGACGTTCGAGACGAGCTCGTCGATCGCGATCGCGAGGTCGGCGACCGGCCGGCGAGGAACGCCGTGGCGCGCCGCGAAAGCGCCCAGAAGGGACGCCGCCCGCTCGACGGCGTCGCGGTCGAGTCGCGCGCCGAGGTCCACCGTTTCGACGGTCCACGGGGCGTCTCCAGCCTGGGTCGCGTCCGGTTCGAATGCGCGCGTAACGAATCCCGCGGCCAAAAGAAGCCGCTCCGCCGCTCCGCCGCCGCCCATCTCCGAGAGCGGCGTCGCGGCGAGCGCGAGCGTCGCCCGGAGGAGACCCCGCTCCGACCGGGCGCCCTCGGGGAGCGCGGAGTCGAACGCCTCCAGCCCGAGAAGCGCGTCGTGGCAAACCGTCTTCAGGACGGAGAGAGCGCCGGGAGAGAGCGGAGGCGTTCCGCGGTAATTCTCGAGCCGGGCGCCTTCCCGGTAGGCGGGAAACCGCTCGAGCCCGAGGAAGAGCCGCGCGAGATCCCCCCGGAAGCGCCCGAACGTGCGGACGAGCCCGACGTAGTCGGCGACGACCTCGTCCAGCAGGTTCACGCGCGTCGCGCCCGCGGCCCGGAGCGTCGCGTAGTGCGTACACTCATGGTCGCGCCGGATCGCCACGGAGAGAGTGGCCCACGCGTCCGGTTCGAAGCCTGCCTCCCGCGCCGGGACGCCGCTATACGGCCCCGCGCTCAGGATCATGAAGCGGTCCTCGTAGAGCGCCTTCTCGGCGAGGAGCGCCGGGAACCCCTCCTCGGCCCAGTCTCCCGCGCCGTGCTCCCCCTCCCACGAGCGCCGGAACCGCGCGACCCGGTCCCAGTTGTTGAAGCCCTTCACGAGGCACGCGCCCATCGACGGCGGCACGGGGACCGGCTCGCTCCGCGCGCTGAAGACCCGCACGAGCGTCTCGAAGTCGGCACGCTCGTTCGCGACGAGCACCGGCAGGCGGCCCGCGAGCGTCGGGTGCAGGGTCAGCGTGATGTCGCTCGGATTCGCGAAGAACGGGGCCTCCCCCTCGGGCGGCGTCTCTCCGCGCCGTGTCGCCGCGCGGTACTCCTCCGTCGCCGAGACCCCCGCGCGCACGGGAAAACGCATTTGCGGGAGGCGGGCCGCGAGGGCCGCCACCGCGCCCCGCTCCCCGGCATCGCGCGCGTACTCCTCCCAGACGGCGACGAACGGCTCGTCCGGATAGTCCGCGGCGGCCGCCGCGGCGACGGCATCGGCCGGGAGGAGCGGGGTGTCGTAACGGAGCAGCTCCTCGAGGACGTCTCCCTCGGCCCCCGCGGCGCGCAGGCGTTCCGCGCTCTCGCCTCGAGCAGCCGCCTCCGCGCTCACGCCATCTGCCGCCGGGCGAGCTCGGAGAAGAGTCCGTTCTGCTTCATGAGCTCCTCGTGCGTGCCGCTTTCCTTCACGGCGCCGCCCTCGAGATAGCAGATCACATCGGCGTTCACGATCGTGCTGAGGCGGTGCGCGATCACGATCCGGGTGGCATGCATCTTGTTCATGCTCTCCGTCACGATCGCCTGCGTGCGGTTGTCGAGGGCGCTCGTCGCCTCGTCGAGGAACAGGATCTTCGGGGCGCCCACGACGGCACGCGCGATCATGAGGCGCTGCTTCTGGCCGCCCGAGAATCCTCCCCCGCCTTCGCTGACGTACGTGTGCATCCCCATGGGCATCGCGCGCACATCTTCAGCGAGTCCCGCCTTCTCCGCCGCCGTCCAGGCGTCGTCCACGGAACGCGACGACGAGCCCACGATGTTGCGGTAGATGTCGGCGGGAAGCACCCGGCTGTCCTGCAGGACGACGCCGAGCTGCTGGCGAACGAGGCGAAGGTCGAGCGTGGAGAGATCCTGTCCGTCGTAGTAGATCGTCCCCTTCTCCGGTTTCTCGAACCCGAGCATGAGGCGCATGAGCGTCGATTTGCCCGATCCCGATCCCCCCACGAACGCAACGAATTGGCCCGCCGAAATCTTGAGCGTGAGGTCCTTCAGAATGTACGGGGTGTTCTCGCTGTAGCGAAACCACACGTGCGAGATTTCGATCTCGCCACGGAGTCGGGGCGGCGGCGTCTTCGAGTCGTCGATCTCGGGGGCCGTCGTCAGGATGGGTGAGAGGCGCTCCCAGATCGGGACGGCCTTCAGGAGCGAGAGAGAGGCCTCGCTGAGCGACTGCATGGCCGCCAGAAAGAGGCCGAATGCCGCGCTGAAGGCGATGAAGTCGCCGGTCGAGAGGCCCCCGGCGCCTCCGCTCGCGCCGGCCGATTTCTGCACGTAAACGAGCGTCGCGAAGGTCGAAATCGAGGCGAAGAGGGGAAAGGCCGAGTTGAACACGCCCACCGCGTTCTGGACCTGCCCCGCGCGGAAGGCGACGCGCCGCTGCTCGGCGAATGCGCGGGCCCACACGCGGAAACCGTGCGGCTCGGCTCCGCACACGCGGAGCTTCCCGACGCCCGTGATGAGCTGAACGACCAGGCCCGTGATGGCGCCGCGCATCCCCATCTGCTGCCTCTGGAAACGGAGCTGCAGAAAGTTCGCGGTCGTCGTAAATCCGAGAAAAATGAACGTGAGCACGATCGCGAGCATCGCGAGCGAGACGCTGTAGCTGAGCATCAGGACCACGTAGAAGATCGAGCTCAGCGTTCCGAGAATCGCTCCGATGCCCGCGCCCGCGAGGAGGGCGCGGATCGCGTCCACACCGCCGGCGCGGTCCGCGAGGTCGCCCGAGGTGTACTGCTTGAAGAACGTCGACGGGAGGTCGAGGAGGCGGTCCCAAAGCGCCGCCTGGATCGCGTAGTCCATTTTCCCCTGCACCCTCAGGACCGCGATCGACTGCGTGATGTTGAAGGCCGTGGACGCGATCGCCGAGACGAAAAGCGCGATCGTGAACTGGGCGAGAAGGCTCTTCTCGGCCTGCGGGATCGCCGAGTCGAACAGACGGCCCGTGAAATAAGGCGCCATGGAGCCGAGAACGCCCAGCGCGAGGCCCATCGCGACCAGCGTCAGGACGTCCCTCTTCATGCCTCGGGCGCCGAACATCACGATGTCCTTTGCCGTGATGAGGCCGTCGGGAAGGCGCCGGTAGAAGACGTAGGCGAAGGGATTGAGCGTTTTCACGAACGCCGCGTCCACGGGGGCGCTCTTTCCGGTCTTCGCGTCGACCCAGTCGTACGCGGAGGGTCCGCGCGGGATGAGGGCGACCGGCTGTTTCCCCTCTTCGGTTTTCGCGAGAAACGGCCCCTGATCTTCCTTCCACCAGTCGCCACGGAGCGCCACCATCCGCGTCCGGAATCGCGAGGAGATCGCGACCGCCTGGAGATTGTCCTCGAAGGCTCGCTCCGCGCGGGCATCGGAAGGTTTTTTCGCCTCCATACCGAGCGCCGCGCACACGAACCGGCAAGCCTGGTAGACCGGCTCGACGTCGCCGCCCTCGAAAACGTCGGCCGCCTTCTTCTCGGGATTCGCGAGGACGCCGCCGATCTCCTCGTACGCCGCCTCCTGCGCGGCCACAGCGTGCTCGGCCTTGCTCTTCAGGCGGTTGAACTCGTCGACCGTGGCGAGGCGCTTGTTCAGGAATTCGCATTCACAAAGGACGCGGTGATAGAGGTCGAGGCCTTCCCAGAGATCCTCGCCGGGGGCGACCTGGCGCGTCCCGACCGGCGCGAGGATGAGCGGCTCCTCGTTGGCCTCGATCCATCCTTCCCGCGTGATGGGAAAGAGGGGAGCCCCCGAGATCTCGGAGAGACCTATGAAAAGGGCAGTCCCGTGCAGCGGTACCCAGACGACACCCTTACCCGCGCGCGCGCGCTTCTGTGCGCCGAGAATCGTCTCCTCTCCCGGCTCGAGATCAAAGTCGGGCGAAACCGCGGGCAGGCCCCGCACGAGCGCCTCCGAGAGGCCGACGACCCATCCGTCCACGAGGCCCGCGATCCGCGGCGCCTGGCCGGGGTCTGCGGCGAGCACGCGGAGCCGGGCGACCGGGATCTTCCGCAGACGCGTTCCCGACTTTCCGGTCGCGAGGAACCCGCCTCCCATCCCGTAGGCCGCGAGGTCCATCCCGAAGAACACGTGGCCGGGATCGACCGAGATGAAATGTGCGCGCGCTCCCGACGGCTCGCCGTCATTGACCGTAACGGTGAAGATATCGACGCGGCCTTCTTCGACGAGCCAGAAGAACGCGGAATCGGCGATGAGGAAAGGCTTGTTGCCGCTCATCACGACGGCCTCGCCCTCCTGCTCGAGCGTCGTCGTCAGGCGGAGCTGAAGACTCTCGACGATCTCGCGGATCGGGATCGACGTCGTGCGCGCGGCGTCGAGATCGTCCGCGCTTCCTTCCTCGTCGTCACGGACGAGCTCGAGGACGACATTGCCGAGACGGAAGCGGTCCATGTGGTCGAGGAGCGCCGATTCGACCCGCTTGGCCCCGACCCATGTTCCGTTCGCGCTCTTCTGATCCGTGATCCTCACGCCGAGCGCCGTCGCATCGAGGCGCGCGTGTCGCCGCGAGATGCTCGCGTCCCGAATGACGACGTCGCATTCTTCCGCGCGCCCCACGAGGCAGGCGGCATCGGGCGTGAACTCCAGCCCGACGAGAGACGCGTCGCGCGCCTCCATGATCCGAAGCCGGAAGCCGGAAATCGCGGGGGCCATCGATATCACGGTGGCGTCCACGCTGGAGGCCTTCGGGCCGCTCACGCGTCAGTGCCCGCCCATGAGTTTCGCGTAGGGCATCTCTTCCTCGCCCTTCATCTCGTCGTGCGTGCCGCGCTGCACGATCTTCCCTCGCTCCAGAACGATGATCTCGTCCGCGTCGCGAATCGTGCTCAGCCTGTGCGCCACGATGATGCAGGTGCAGCCGCGTCTGCGAAGGCTGTCGTCGATGCAGGCTTCGGTGCTCGGATCGAGCGCGCTCGTCGCCTCGTCCAGAATCAGGATCGTCGGCCCCCCGGAGAGAGCACGGGCGATTTCGATTCGCTGCCGCTGTCCACCGCTGAAATTCGCCCCCCCCTCCGACACGAGCGCGCCATACGTTCCCTCGCGCCCCTCGATCACTCCCTGAATCTCCGCGTCCCGGCACGCCTGGGTGACGTTTGAAAGCGGGATCGTGGAATCCCACATCGTCACGTTGTCGCGGATCGTCCCCCCGAAGAGGAAGATGTCCTGGTCGACGAGCCCGACCGAATTCGAGACAAGGCTCCGGGGCAGCCTGTCCCGCGCGGTGCCGTCGAAGAGCACCTCGCCTTCCCACGGTTCGTACAATCCCGAGACGAGCTTCGCAACCGTGGACTTGCCGCTGCCGCTCGCCCCGACGAGGGCGATCCGCTGGCCGGGCTTGATGTGGAGCGAGAAATTCTCGATGAGGGGAGCCTCGAGCGGGCTGTAGCCGAACGTGATGTTCCGGAGCTCGACTTCACCCGAGAGCTTCACGGCGCGACGCTCGGACGCCGCCTCGGCCGCCGGCGCCTCGCGGGCGTACTGGCGGTCCTGCGGGTAGCGCAGGACGTCGTCGAGACGGTTCATGTCGGCCTCGAGCTCCTGCAGGGTCGAGCCGAACTCGACGAACGAATTGAGAGGGTGGGTAAAGCTCCCGACGAGCGTCTGATAGGCGACGAGCATGCCCACGGTCAGGTCGCCATGCATGACCTTGAGCCCTCCGACGAGCAGCACGACTGTCGTCGTCAGCGTGTTCACGAAGGGCGGGACGGACGAAACGATTTCGCCGAGGAGCCCGAGGAGCTGTTCGGCACGGAGCGACTTCGCCTGATACCCCGCCCAACGGCTGAAGAACTCCGATTCCGAGCCCGTCGCCTTCAGGGTCTCGATCATGCGCAGGCCGTTCATCGCCGTGCCCATCAGCTTGCCCTGGTCGAGCATGAGCTTGCGGCTCCCGTCGATGCGCCGGCGCGCCACGACGCGCACCGCCACGATATTCAGGAGCGCGATCGCGATGACGAGAAGCGTGAGCCACACGTCGTAAAACAGCATGAGGGCCGCGTAGAAGACGATGAGGAGGCAGTCGAGAGCCGTGCGGGCGAGTTTTCCGGAGACGACGCTCGCGACCTTGTCGTTGATGAGGACGCGCGATCCGATCTCGCCGGCGAACCGCTGCGAGAAGTACGCCACGGGGAGCCGCAGGATGTGATTGAAGAACTCGCTCGCCGTCCGGATCGCGAGCTTCGTCTCGAGGCGCAGCAGGTAGTACTGCTGAAGCCACGTGAGGATCATGCGGACGACGGCGGTCACGGCCATGCCGAGGAGGAGGGGCCGAAGGAGCCCGGTATGGTTCGAGACGAGATATTCGTCGATGAAGATGCGCGCGAACGTGGGCACGACGAGACCCGGCAGGACGAGCGCCACGCCGCAGAGGAAGACGAACAGAAGCGCCGTTTCGGAACCCTTCAGACGCTTCCGGAGGGCCCCGCTCAGGCTGGGCCGCTCCCCGCCCTTCTTGAAGTCCGGGCCCAGCTCGAACGTGAGGACGACGCCGGAGAAGGAGGCGTCCAGCTCGTCCATCGTGATGACCCGCGGCCCCTGAGCGGGATCGCTGAGGAACACCTTGCCGCCGCGGCCGAATCCCTCGAGGACGAGGAAGTGGTTGAAGTTCCAGAAGAGGATGCAGGGAAACTGCAGCGTGAAGAGCTCGTCGAGCTCCTTCTTGAAGCCCTTCGCCACGAGACCGTATTTGCGCGCGGCCTTCAGCACGTTGCTCGCCTTGCTGCCGTCGCGCGAAACGCCGCACTCGACGCGCAGCTCCTCGAGCGACACGATCTTGCCAAAGTACGACAGGACGATCGCGAGAGCCGCCGCGCCGCACTCGACCGCCTCCATCTGGAGAATCGTCGGACAGCGCTCCCGTTTGATGGGAGGTTTCAGCTTGGGCTTGCCCGCTTCGGCTTCCACCCCTTCCGCCTCGACCGCCGGAATCGGATCCATGCCGGAGTTCAGCCCGCGCCCAGCGACTTCTTGATCACGGGGAGAACGTACGAGATGGGCTTCTTATCCTCGACGACGATCGAACCCCTGCTCTGCGTGCCGCTGTAAACCGGTGACGGCGGGCCCTTGGACGACGACCAGCGATACCCGCTCGGCGTGTCCGAGGCCGGGATGAGGCTCGCGACGATCTCGATCGAGGCGCTCTTGCCCGTGAGCTCCTCGGCGAGCTTGTCGTTCCGGAGAATCCGCCGCAGGCCCTCCGGCGTTACCGGGAACTCACCCACCGACTTCACCGTGCCCACGAGGAACCCGAACTCCTCGGCCTTCACGGTGGAGGGAGAAATCCTCACGACCATGCCAGGGCGCACCTTCTTGCCCTCGCCCGCCGGCACGAAAATCACGGCTTCCAGCGGTGCATCCGTGGGCTCGAGCGTCAGGATCCGGCTCCCCATGGGTACGAGCGTGCCGATTCCCCCTACGACCTCGAGAACACGCCCCGCGTATGGGCTCTTCACGTCGACGCTCGACGCAAGCCTCTCCTGCATCTCGGTCAGCTCGCGCTTGAGGTCGTCGACCCGGATCTCCTGACCCGAGAGCGACTGCCGGCTCTGCGCGATCGACTGCTCGGCGCCGAGGAGCTGTTCCTTCGTGCGCATGAGCGTGCTGTTTGTCAGGAGTCCCTTCGCGACGAGCCTCTGCTGAACCGCGACCTTTTCGCGCAGCTCGCGTATCTGGGCCTGGTATCCCGCCACGACCGAGCTCCCCGAGGATCCGCTCTCGCGCTTCTGGCTCTCCATCTGGACGAGCTGCGCCTTCGTGTTCTGGATCTTCAGCTCGAGCTCGGGCTGCGCCATCCGGCACACAGCCTGACCGACTTTGACCGTGTCGCCGGGTTTCACGAGAACCTCGGTCAGGCGCCCCTGCGCTCCCGCGGTGATCTCGAACACGTTGGCCCCCCTGATGAGGATTCCCTGCCCGTCCACCTTGATTCCGATCGAGCCCACGACGCTCCAGATCGTCGCGAAGACGAGGAGGACCGAGACGCCGCCGAGGGTGATCCAGCCCATCGGCGACGTGACCTGCATGGTGACGTCGAGCTGTTCGGGCGAGGAGAGCTTTTCGAGCGCCGACTTGCGAAAGAGGCCTTCCGTCGGATTCACGGAACCCTCCCCGGGGGAAGGAGCGGCATCGCTTGCGCGAAAGAGACCTCTCCCGCCGAGATCGAATAGGGCAGAAGGAGCCCGGATTCGTAGCGGATGCGCGCGACGAGAGACGCGAGGGAAAGGCGCGCGCCGAGACCGTCGAGGAGGGATCGCGTCAGCTGTTGCTCGGTCTGCACGGCATCGAACGAAGTCAGGTCGCCTGCCTTGTAGCGTTCGGCCGAGCCGCGGGACGTTTCGATCCCGTAGCGCGACGCGGCCGAGCGGAACGACACCTCGCGGGCCGCCGCTCGCGCGGACTCGACGACGTTCACGAGGTCGATCTGCGCCCCGCGCAGGGTCTCCCGCTCGGTGATCAAGGACTGTCCGCGCAGTGCTTCGTACTGCACGACCCGGCCCCGAGCGCGGTGGTTGCCAACCGGGATCCCCAGCTTGACGCCGACCTGCACGCTCGGGCCGATCCAGGGCTGACCGATCGCCCGATACAGGCCCGTCGGGTTGATCGCGGCGTTGATGTTGAACGCGCCGTCCTCCCAGATGGCGTTGTAGCCCGCCTGCAGCGAGAGATCGAGCGTGGGTCGGAGATCGACGCGCGCGCCCGCCAGGAGGGCATCGGCAGCGGCGACCTTTGCGCGGGCCGCCTTCACGTCAGCACGCTGCCGGGCCGCGCCCGCGACGAGCTCGCCGAGGGCGACGCTCGCGACCCGGTCGAGATCCTCGCCTGACGGGAGCGGGTCCGCCGCGAACGGAGCCGCGTCGAGATCCGTGACGGTGAGACCCATGCCGCGCGCCAGCTCGACGCGCGCGCTTTCCACGGCCTGTCGCGCCTTCATGACCGAGGCGTCCACGTCGAGCACGCTCGCGCGTACGCGGTCGAGCTCCGAGCGCGCCAGCTCGTCGCCCTTGACCAGCGCATCGCTCTGCTCGACGAGACGCCGCTGCGCAGATGCCGACTGTTGCAGAAGGTCGAGCTGCTCCTGGTTGCCCGCGAGAGTCCAGTATCGGACCACGGTATTCAGGACGACCGCCGATGCCGTCTGGGCGAGCGACTCCTGAGCCGATTCGTAGTTGTGGCGCGCCGACTGCTCCTCCGCGGTGACCGACGCCGTCCCCCCGGACTTGAGAAGCGGCAGCTGGAGGTCGAAGCCCGCGACCACGCGGTAGAGAGTCGGAATGCCCTGGCCGCCCGTGACGGGGCTGAAGGCCTTGTCGAAGAAGTTCGTCCGTGTGCTCTGCCCGTAGATGACAGGAGAGAACACCGGGCCCGCGCGCAGCGGAATTTCGTAGCGAAGATCGAGGATGAGCGTGTCGTTCTCGTTCCCGGCCGGAAGGGCGCCGATCGCCGCGAGCTGCTCGTCGAGCGCGGGAATGAAGACCCGACGGATGAGCGCGACGACGTTTCTGAGCCGATCCGACACCGCCTTGTTGAGGGCGGCCTGGAGCCTCGCATCCGGAGAATTCGGGTCGAACGGAAGCTTCTCCGCCGCGTCGAGGAGCTGGAAGGTCTTGTAGTCGGTGGGCTGGATTACGTCCGAGCAGATCGAAGACCCGTTGATGAAGTACTGGTGTCCCTTGCAGTCGACGTTCGCTTTCCCGTTCGGGTCCGCGAGGTTCCGATTGATGTCGGACGCGATCGTCGACAGGTTGCTCGAGGAATCCCGCAGGAAGTCGCGCTTCGACTGTTCGCCCGCAACCGCGCTGGCCGTCAGGATGCTTTTCGTCCGTTCGTAGCTCGGCGACAGGACGATGGAGTGGTCGAAGCGGCCGGATGCAGATTGCAGGACGCCCTTCTGCCGGAGGACCTCGAGACGGCCCTTCAGAACGTCCGGGGCGTTCTCGAGCGTGAGCCGGACCGCCTCCTGGAGGGTGAGCTTCGCCGCCCGAACCTCGGGGGCGGGAAGGTCGCGGGGGACGGCGGCCGTGATGCTCGCCGCGGGCGAGCGCGTCGCGATCGCGGCGGCGGCCGCCGCGATCAGAAGGAGCCGGGAGCGCGACACGATTCGCGCCCTCACTTCGCGCGGGCCGGGGGGACCGTCACGAGGTATTCCGGTCGCACGAGGTTCAAGTCTCCCCGTGATTCCACGAGGGTGCCCGTTTCGTAGCGCAGCCTCGCGACGAGAGACGCGAGCTGCTGGCGGGCGCTCGTCCACGTGACGAGCGCATTCGTCTGGACGTCCTGCGTGACGATCATGTCGAGGAGGCTCGTC
>JARXKK010000041.1 GCA_030278895.1 Acidobacteriota bacterium | reverse complement strand
TCATCAGCTCGTCCGTGCCCTCGGTTTGCGTGCGGCTCCGGAACAGATTGCCGAGGATGGGGATTTTCCAGAGGCCCGGGATCATCGACTGGCCGTCGTTGGACGTGATCTTGAAAATGCCGCCGATCACGGCCGTGCCGCCATCGCGCACCATGAGCCGTGTCTTCGCGTCGCGCGTCGTGAGCGGGATGTTCTGGCCGCCCGCGATGTTGATGCCGACTGCAGGCTCGCGCTTCTGGATCGTGACGTCCATGATGACGGTGCCTTCGTTCGTGATCTGCGGGGTGACGTCCAGCCGGAGCGTCGCGTTGATGTAGAGGACCGACGTCGTGTTGTTGACGGTGGTCTGAACGGGGATCTGGAACCCCGACTGGATCGATGCGAGCTCGCCGGTCTGCGTCTGGACCTTCGGTGTGGACACGACCTTGACGAGGCCGCGGGATTCGGCCGCGTGAATGGAGGCGTCGAGCGCGAACGTGTTGAGGACGTTCGCCATGCTGAGGCGCAGAACCTGCGACGCGCCGCTGGGCAGCGACACGTTTCCGGCGACCGCTCCCGAGTTCGGGAACACGAGACCGGTCGTGTTCCCGTGAGCGGCGTCGGCGGCCCCGGAGAACCCCCATACGATCCCGATCTCGTTCGAGAACGTGCGGCTGGCCTCGATGATCCGGGCCTCGATCATGACCTGCGGGCTTGCGATGTCGAGGTTCTTGATGAGGTCGAGGACGGTCGGAAGGTAGTCCGGAAGCTCCTTGATGACGAGCGTATTCGAGCGCACGTCGATGAAGATGTCGCCGCGCGAAGACATGACCTTGCGCGCCGTGGCCGCCATCTCCTGGGCGTTTCCGTACGAGATCTTCTGAAGCACCGTCCGGAGGGGGCGGTTCTGGTCCTGAGCCTGCATGAATTTGAGCCGCGACGTCTCCTCCTGGATCAGCTTGCCCGTGGAGGCGATGCGCATGATGTTTCCCTCGAGCACGTAGCCGAGCTGGTTGATCTTGAGGATCAACTCGAGGGCCTGGTCCCACGGAATGTCCTGCAGGCTCACGGTGACGGTCCCGCGAACGTCCGGATCGAGCACGATGTTGAGCTGCGTCAGTTCGCTGAACCGCTGCAGCGTGTCCTTGATGTCCGCGTCCTTGAGGTTCAGCGTGATCGGTTCGCCCGTGTACTGCTTGTCCCCGGACCCGAGCGTGCGGGCCTCGTAGGGATTCGCGATTTCGCGCGGCCGCGAGGCGCCGTCCTGCTGGACGAGAAGGGCCTCAGCCGCCTCGATCAGGGCTTTGTCCTCGGCGGTGGCCGCCCTCCGGCGACGCGGTTCGACCACGGTAGCGGCCTTGACTGGAGCGGCCGCGGGGACCGGAGGCGGAGCCTTGACCTCGCGAAACTCGGGAGAGGCCTGCACGAGGCGCGGCGCATCGGACGAGGGAACCGGGGCCGCGGCCGGGACGGCCGGGGCGCGCGAGGCCACGGCGGGCGAGGCTGTCGAAGGCAACGCCGGAGACGTCGTCAGGTCGAGGGCGCGTCCTTCGCGCACGACGGGCTCCTTCGGCTCGTCGACTTCATGCTTCTCGTAGGAGCCCGCGGCCGGCACCGGCGCGGCCGCCACGACCATCTCGGGAGCCGCTCGCACGAGCGTGGGAGGAGCAGGCGCAGGGGCGGGAGTCTTCGCCGCAAGCACCGCCATCGTCTGGTTCGTCGGCGCCGAGCCGGCACCGAAGGACAGCGCGAGGGAGGACGCAGAACCCCTCATGGCGGGCTCCGCGGGCGACGTGAGGTCGAAAACGACGCGGGTGACTGGCGCGCTTCCTCCCTTGAATTGGGAGACGCGGACGCGGCTCACGGCCGGATTCCGGACATCCTGCGACTTCTTGGGTGTCGCGAGGAGAACGCCCGGCAGATCCACCACGAAACGCGGCGGATTCTCGAGCGCGAAGGTCTCGTAGGAGAAGCTCCCGTTGCCCGCGAGCGTCGCAACGAGCCTTCCATCGACCGTCTGCACGTTGACCGCCGACAGGCGCGTCGCGGCGTGGCCGACGGCGGCATGCGGGACGGGAACCGGAGCGGCGCTTGCCACGGCCGCGGGCGCGGTGGCCATGGGCGGCGCCGGTACGTCCTCGACCTTCACGGCGGGTTCCACGGAGGCCGGTTCCACGGACGCCAGCACCGCGGCAGGACCGGCCGCAACGGGAGTTGCGACTGGAGCAGGCGCGGGCCTTCCCAGGGCGATCGCCATGGCCGGCGAACCCGAGTCGGACGCGATGACGGGCTCGATCGGCGCGCGCCCCGTCAGCTCGAACTGAATGTGGGGCTTGCCCATCTCCGTGAAGGACTTCATGTCGAGACGCGACAGAATCACGCCGTCCGCGCGCGGGGGTTCGAGACCCGGCGACAGCACGGCGTTGGCGATGTCGATGACGACCTTCGTCGAGCCTTCGCGGTTATAGAGGGTGGGTGCGAGAGGTCCATTGCCCGTGAGGAGGAGACGCGGCGTCTCTCCGTCTGTCAGGAGCGTTGCTCCGGTGAGTGTGACGGGCGCCGCTCCGACCGCAGACGGGTCGCCTGCGACCACCCTGTCGGTGTGCGAAGCGCATCCACCGAGCACGGGGACGATCAACGCGAGCGCCGCGAAACGGGACGCGACTCCCCTACGGTTCCGCCGCATGCTTCCTCCCCCGGACGGCACGAGATCTCCCATGCCCTTCGAGTTCCTCGAGCCCATCAGCATCGTCGTCATGGACATCCCTTCGGTCACGACTTCTTCTGGAGCGTGAGCGCCTTGACCACTTCCCGGAACGGTTTCGGATTCGTCGGATCGTTCACGTTTTGCCTGAACGTCACTTCCGTCGCCGAGACTTCGACAACTTCGCCGTCGAAGAGCGTGGTTCCCTTGCGGATCAGATGCGACTTGTTGTCCGGGCCCCGCATCATCGCGACCCAGCCCTGCTTGACCTTGATCGTGCCCTGCAATTCGAGCTCGTCCACCATGACGCCCGCCAGTCCCGGCGGACGCACGCGGTCCCTGTCGGACGGGTTGCGCACGAGGAGCGAGCGGAAGGGGTCACGGCGGCCCCCGACTTCGTACGTGTAAACGGAAGGAGTGAAATCCTGATCGGTCACTTTTGCAGATGCAGCGGCGGCCTCGGCCGGAGGGGTCGCGGCCACGGGAGGCGCCTGGGCGAGCGCGGGCGCACCCATGATCAAGAGGGCGACGGAAGCGGCGAGGGAACGGCGGACGCTCATCACTCCATCGAATCCTTCTTCGGGGGACCGCCGGCGGCTTTCTTCGGCGTCGCGGGCGGGGCGGCAGCCGCGGGGGCCGCGTCGGTGTCCCCGAGATAGATGAAGGTCTTCATCGTGAAATTCGCGCCCAGCGTGCGCCCGCCGGCCGCGTCGGGATAGCCGACCATCGTGAAATCCTCGATGTTGATGATTCGCGAGAAACGAGCCACCTTCTCGAAGAAGAGCGCGAGATTGTGGTAGGTCCCATCGACCTGCAGGTCGATCGGCCACTCCGCGAAGAAGTCCTTGTTGATGTACTCCCGGGGAGCCCACTTCTTGATGAAGAACTCGCCCTGGCCGGCGAGCGCCTGGATCTTTTTGATGAGCTCTTCGGCGTTGCGCGCGGTGGGCAGGATCTGAAGGAGCCTCTGGAGGTCGAGCTCGGTCCGACGGACCTCCTCGCGCAGCTGAGGGAGGCGGCGCTCGGCCGCCCGCCCCTGGTTGATCTTCGCATTGAGCTGGTCGAGCTCGTTCTTCTTGTTCTCCAGCGTCTGCTTCATCTCGCTGAAGTTCGGAAGCTGGTAGTAGGCGGCGGCGTAGAGCGCGATCGCGACCGCGAGGCCGATGCCGAGCCCGTAGTACCAGGGTTTCCCTTCGAGCTGCTTGAGGTCGAGCGATGCCATGGCTACGCCCCCGCCACGGTGGCCGCGGAACTTCCGGCCTCGGCCTTTTTCGGCGGTTCGGCCGGCTTGGCCGCATCGCCCGGCTTCGGCGCTTCCGCCGGCTGGGTACGGTCGATGTTCGAGAAGCCGAAGTTCGTCTTGAAGCAATAGAGCGACGCACCCGACGTGCCGCCGCAGGCGGCGAATTCCACTTTCGGCTCCTGGAACGAGGGCACGAGCCTGAGGTTGGCGACGAAGTTCGCGACCGCCGGCGGATTTAAGGCCTTTCCGTCGATCGAGATCGCGTTCCCGTGATAGTCCATTCGCTCGATCCAGACGAGGTCCGGCAGCGCCTTGGAAACTTCGTCCATGAGCCGGACCGGGCCGCGCTGGTTCTGCTTGAGCTGGTTGATGAGGTCGACTTTTCGCTGGACGCGGGCCTTCTTGGCCTCGTAGTCCTTCACTTCCTTGAGCACGGCTTCGAGACGCGCGACCTCGACCTGGGCGATCCTGATCTTCTCTTCCTGGGCCTTGATCTGCGACCGAAGCACCCAGTAGTGGACGATCCCGATGAGCACGGCGAGGCCGATCGCGCCCCCCATGAGCAGGGTGTTGAGGCGGCCGGCGCCGCCGAGCGCGGAGACACCCTTCTTCTTGCGCTGCGGACGGGCCTCGGAGAGAAGATTGATGCGAATCATGCCGCTACTCCCCGATCTTCCGAACGCCGAGACCGACGGCGATCGCAAGAGAGGGCGACGCCTCGGAGAGCCACGCGGCGTCCACCGCGCGGTCGTCGGTGAAGATCGACCGGAAGGGGTTGAGGACCTCGACGGGCAGGCCGAACTTGTCCTTCAGGACGTCTTCGAGGTAGGCGGCCTTCGCGCCGCCGCCCGAAATCATGATCGAGTCGACCCGGTCCGCGCCGGAGGTCGCCTGGAAGAAATCCAGGGTCTTCTGGAGCTCGGCAGCCGCGTCCTCGGCGACGCCCGTGAGAACGGGCTGGATCGTCTGGGCGGTCTGTCCCGCGACCGGTTCGCCTCTCTTCAGCGACTCGGCCTGCTCGAAATTGAGCGAATACGCCTTCTGGAGCGCGTCCGTGAACTGGTTTCCGCCGAACGTGATGTCGCGCCAGAAGACCGTCTGCCCCTGCGCGAGGATGTTCACGTTCATGACCGCAGCTCCCACGTTCACGAGCGCCACAACGCGGCCAGGGTCGGCCCCGTAGTTCACCTCGTAGCAGTTCTGGAGCGCGAACGCGTCCACATCAACGAGGGACGGGGTGCGCCCGGCCTGGGTGACGACGTTCTTGAAGTCGTCCACCTTCTCCTTCTTCGCGGCCACGAGAAGAACGCCCATGGTCTCGCCGACGGCACCCGGATCGAGCACGACGTAGTCGAGGTAGACGTCGTTGATGTCGAACGGGACGTACTGCTCGGCTTCCCACCGGATGGACTCGGAGAGCTCCTCCTCCGGCATCGTCGGAAGCATGATCTTTTTCACGATGACGGAGTGCCCGGACACGGACACCGCCACGTTCGGATTCTTGACGCCCGTGGACGCGAGGAGCCGCGCGATCGTCTCGACGACCAGCGAGGAGTCCATGATCGCGCCATCGACGATCGCCTCCGGAGAAAGCACCTCCAGGCCCGCTTTGACGAGCCGGAACGTCCCCTCCTTGCCCTCCTTCAGCTCGACGAGCTTTACAGCCGACGAGCCGATGTCGAGGCCGACCAGGTTTTTCGCCTTTCGGAACAGCACGATAGGGTTGCCCTCCCTCGACCCGGTCCCCCGGGAGCCTGACGCGAAAAGGGATTGACTCGACTTATTTTGTCGCCCCCGTGGGAGGGTGTCAAGTTGTTAGCCCCGCACGATTTCCCTTGCTCCTGTGCAACATCGCTGGTATAAGCACGCCATCCTCGAGAGTCCGGAATACGAGCGTATCGGCGAAGCCGCGCTCGCCTCCTTCGGATCGGCCTCGCAGGATCCGCGCCTCCCGCTCCAAAAAACAGCACGGAAAATCGGCAACCCGGCCGGTGAGGGGCCCGTCAACCGGCTTCGGCATCCGTATCGCGCAGCTTGCGCCGCACGTCCGTCACGCCGGGCAGGGCCCGGAGGCTGACGAGGAGGCGGTCCAGGTGCCGCCTGTCCTGCGTCGTGACGCTGGCCTCGATCGACGCATTCCCGTCGCGGCTCGTGCGGGCCTCGATCGACCGGATGTTGGAATTCGCCGCCGAAAGCACCTGCGTGATGCGCGCGAGCATCCCCTGCCGGTCCTCCGTGCGAATCTCCAGATCCACGGTCACCGTCGCGTTCTTCGCCTTCTCCCACTCGACCGGAATCTCGCGGCCGGGGTCGAAAAGCAGCGTGCGGACGTTCGGGCAGGTCGTGGCGTGCACGGAGACGCCCCGGCCGCGCGTCACGTAGCCGACGACGTCGTCGCCCGGCACCGGCTGACAGCACTTCGCGAGCGTCGCGAGGAGGTCGTTTTCCCCCTTGACGCGGATCCCGGTTGCGGCGCCAAACGGCAGGACGCGCCGGACCACGCTCGAGATCGCCGCTACCCGGGACGGCTTCGGCGCGCCTTCGGGAGGGGCGGCCGTCTCAGGCAGCAGCCTCGCGACGAGGGCGCGCGGCGCGATCTTCCCGTACCCGACGTCGGCGATGAGGTCGTCCACCTTGCCGGCGCCGAAATCGCCGAGCAGCGGATCGAAGGCCTTCGCCTCGAGGAGCTTTGCGAGGCTCTTCTTCCACTTCTTGAGCTCGCGCTCGAGGAGGCGCCTGCCGATCTCGAGCGATTGCTCCTTCTCGGCGGCGTGAATGAACGCCCGGATCTTGTTGCGCGCCCGTGACGTCACCGTGAACGCGAGCCAGTCCCTCGAGGGGTGCGCGGACGGGGCCGTGAGGATCTCGACGATGTCGCCGTTCTCGAGGGGCGACTTGAGGGGCACGAGGCGCCCGTTGACGCGCGCGCCCACGCAGTGGTGCCCGACGTCCGTGTGGACGCGGTACGCGAAGTCAACGGGCGTGGCTCCTCGCGAAAACGCGTAGACCGCGCCCTTGGGGCTGAACGTGTAGACGTCGTCCGGGTAGAGGTCGATCCGGAGCGACGAAAGGAACTCCTTCGGGTCGGAAACGTCCCGCGTCGTCTCGAGGATCTGCCGGAGCACCCCGACGTGCTCCTCGTGCCGTGCGTCCGTCCGCACGAGCTTCCCTTCCTTGTACTTCCAGTGGGCCGCGATTCCGTTCTCGGCGATGAGGTCCATCTCGCGCGTGCGGATCTGCACCTCGAACGGGGGCGCTCCCTCGGGCACCAGCGTCGTGTGGAGCGACTGGTAGAAGTTCCGCTTCGGCATCGCGATGTAGTCCTTGATGCGGCCGGGCACCGGGCGCCAGGACTGGTGGACGATGCCGAGCACCGTGTAGCAGTCGGGGATCGAGTCCACGAGCACCCGGAACGCAAGCACGTCGTAGAGCTGCTCGAGCGGAATCGCCTGCCGGATGAGTTTCTGCCGGATCGACCAGTAGCGTTTCACGCGCCCGGTGATCTCCGCCTCGATCCCCATGGCCTTCGTCTTCGCGACGAGGTCGAGGCGGATCTTCTCGACATTCGCCGCCGACGCCGCGATCCGCTCGTCCACGGCCGCGCGCAGGGCCTCGAACTCCTCCGGATGGAGGAAGCGGAACGAAAGGTCCTCGAGGTCTCCCTTCATCTTGCCCATGCCGAGCCGGTTCGCGAGCGGCGCGTAGATCTCGAGAGTCTCGGCCGCCGTGGCGCGCTGCTTCGCCTCCGGCACGTGTTCGAGGGTCTGCATGTTGTGGAGGCGGTCCGCGAGCTTGACGAGGATGACCCGGAGGTCGTCCGTCATCGCGAGGAGCATCTTGCGGAACGTCTCGGCCTGCTGGGCCTCCTTCGACGTGAACGCGTACTTGCCGATCTTCGTGACGCCGTCGACGAGGTGCGCGACGTCGGCGCCGAACAGCTCGCCGATGCGTTCCTTCGAGACCGTGCCGTCCTCGAGGACGTCGTGAAGGAGGCCGGCCGCGATCGACGCGTCGTCGAGCTTCATCTCCGCGAGCGTCATGGCCACCGCGAGCGGATGGACGAGGTACGGCTCGCCGGAGGACCGCAGCTGGTTGCGGTGCTCGTGCGCCGAGACGACGTAGGCGCGGCGCAGCAGAGCCTCGTCCACGGCAGGGTGGTAAGACTCGACCTTCTCGAGGATGTCCTCGAAGCGCAGCATCGCCCCATTATCGCGGCAGAAGGCCCTTTCCGGTTAATCTCCGCGCCAACCGAAGGAGCCTCGATGGACCTCTTGAAGCAGTTCGTGGACATCTTCCTGCACCTCGACCGGCATCTGGCCGAGGTGACCCGAAACTACGGGACGTTCACGAACGTCATCCTCTTCGCCATCGTCTTCTGCGAGACGGGACTCGTCGTGACGCCGTTCCTGCCGGGCGATTCCCTGCTGTTCACGGCCGGGGCGCTCGCGTCCCTGGGCTCGCTGAACGTCTGGGTGCTCTTCCTGCTCCTCTCTCTGGCCGCCATCCTCGGCGACACGGTCAACTACTGGATCGGGAAGAGGGTCGGGCACCGCGCGTTCGACGGCTCCGTCGGATTCCTCAAGCTGGAGCACCTGAGAAGGACCGAGGATTTCTACGAAAGGCACGGGAAGAAAACCATCATCCTGGCCCGGTTCGTTCCGATCGTCCGGACCTTCGCGCCGTTCGTCGCGGGAATCGGATCCATGACCTATGGGACCTTCCTCGCATACAACGTGATCGGCGGCGTCGCGTGGGTGGGAATTTGCCTCGCCGCGGGGTACTTCTTCGGCAACATCCCCGTGGTGAAGGCGAACTTCTCGCTCGTGGTCCTTGCGATCGTCTTCATTTCGACGCTTCCGATCGTCATCGAAGGCCTGAGAGCGCGCCGCCGCGCCGGCGCGCCGACGAGATGAGCGGAGGGGTCTCTCCGAGCCGCCCGCGCTGGCTCTCTTCCACGGCGCTCATTTTCTACGCGCTGATCCTCGGCGTCGTCCTCGGGCATTTCCTCCCCGCCGAGACGTACCCCTGGGCGTACGAGTCGTTCAAGTTCCTGTCGAAGGCTTTCATCAGTCTCATCAAGATGCTCGTCGTTCCCCTCATCTTCGCGACGATCGTCCTCGGCATCGGCAAGACAGGTGATGTGAAGGCGGTCGGACGCATGGGCGTCAAGGCCCTCATCTATTTCGAGATCGCGACGACGATCGCGCTCGTCATCGGCCTCGTCTTCGCGAATCTCGTGAAGCCGGGACTCGACCTGAAGCTCCCGCCCAGCGGCGACCTGGTGCTCGCGAAGCCGAAAACGCTCGTCGAAACCCTGCTCCACCTCTTCCCTTCGAACGTGGTCGACGCGATGGCGAAGCAGGACATTCTCCAGATCGTCATCTTCGCGACGCTTCTCGGCGTCGCCGCCGCGCACGTGGGCGCCCAGCGCGCCAAACCGTTTGTCGACTTTTTCGAGTCCGCTGTAGCGGTCCTCTTCAAACTCACGGACTACGTCATGGCGCTCACGCCGCTCGGCGTCTTCGGCGCAATGGCCGGCGCGGTCTCGCATCACGGGATCACGGTCCTCGGGAGCTACGCGAAGCTCGTCGGATCCCTCTACGCGGCGCTCGTCGTCTTCGCCCTCGTCGTCCTCGTCCCGGCGCTGAAGCTCTGCGGCGTTTCCGTCCGCCGGTTTTTCGCGAAGATCCGCGAGCCGTTCCTGATCGCGTTCTCGACGGCGTCCTCCGAGGCCGCCCTCCCCCGTGCGCTCGAGCGGATCGTGGAGTTCGGCGTCCCGAAGGGCGTCGCGGGCTTCGTCCTCCCCGCGGGCTACAGCTTCAACCTCGACGGTTCGACGCTGTACATCGTCCTCGCCACGATGACGATCGCGCAAGCCGCCGGACGCCACCTCTCGATCGCCGAGCAGGTCACGATGTGCCTCGTGTTCATGCTCACGTCCAAGGGCGTCGCCGCCGTGCCGCGCGCGTCGCTCGTCATCATCGCGGCGGGCTGCGCGTCGTTCAACCTGCCCGGCGAGGCGGGCGTCGCGATGATCCTCGCCGTGGACGAGCTCATGGACATGGCCCGCACGTCGATCAACCTCGCCGGCAACTGCGTCGCGGCGGTCGTCGTCGCGAAGTGGGAAGGCGTCCTCGGCCCGGAGGCGAGCGAAGCCAGCGAGGCGGGCTAGCGGGCCTTCGCCGCAGCCTTGCCGGGCTTGACCGGGGCGGGAGCGGAGGCGGGCTTGGCCGAGGCCTTCAGGGCCGCGCGCTTCTGTTTCCACTCCTCCCAGACGACGACGAGCGGAGCGGCGACGAAGATCGACGAGTACGTCCCGACGATGATGCCGACGATCATCACGAAGGCAAATCCCCGCAGGACCTCGCCTCCGAGGAAGAACAGGACGACGACGACGACGAAGGTCAGCACGGAGGTGAGGACCGTCCGCGAGAGCGTCTGGTTGATCGAGGTGTTGACGAGCTCGGGCAGGGGTGTCCGCTTGGACTTCTCCCGGTTCTCGCGGATCCGGTCGAACACGACGACCGTGTCGTTCACCGAATAGCCGATGAGCGTGAGGAACGCGGCGACGACCGTGAGGGAGATCTCGACGTTCAGGATCGAGCAGATTCCGAGCGTCGTCCACGTGTCGTGGATGAGGGCCACGACCGCGGCCGATCCGAAGGACGCCGACTTGAACCGCCATGCGATGTAGAGAAGCATCGCGCCCCACGAGAAGAGGATCGCCCACGTGCCTTTCTCGCGCAGGTCCTTTCCGACCTGCGGCCCGACGTTCTCGGCCGAGAGAAGCGTGAACGGGCCGGCGAGCGTCTTCGCCTTCAGCCAGTCTCCGGTCGCGGGCGAAACTCCTGTCGTCTTGGCGGCCTCGTCCACGGAGCGGAAGAGGCCCTTCTCCGAGCGCGCCGCGATGAGCGCCTGCACCTCGCGGCCGTATTCGACCTTGGAGTCGGCGTTGGGCCGCATCGCGAGCTTCTCGGGGTCGTCGGCGATCAGCTTCGAGAGAAGCGTATCCGCGCCGTTCAGGTTCAGGTCGAATGCCGTCGCGTTCGCGCCTTCGGGGAAGAGCGCCTTCGTGAGCGCGGCCGTCACCTCCTTCGAGAGGTCACGGCCTTCCTTCTTCTCGAGCGGAACGCGAAGGAGAACCTGGTTTTTCTCGGGCTTGTCGAAGCGCTGGACCGAGACGACGTTCACGTTCGCGCCTTCGACGATCTTGCGGATCTGGTCCTCGTCGGGGGTCTTCGAGAACCCGTAGACGATCTGGGCGCCGCCCGTGAAGTCGATGCCGAGCTTCGGGCCGCCTTTTGCGACCAGCGAGATCGTGCCGATGACGATCGAGAGGATCGACAGGGAAATCGCGATCCACTTGATCTTGAGGAAATCGATGTTCGTCTTGTGAAAGAGGCGCACGTTGGCTCCGCTCTATGGGTCAGATGGAAAGACGCTCAGATGGAAAGGGACTCGACGCGCTCCTTCGGACCGTAGATCAGGTCGAAGAGGAGGTGCGAGACGAAGACCGCGGTGAAGACCGAGGCCAGAAGACCGATGACGAGAGTGACGGCGAAGCCCTTGACGGGGCCGGTGCCGAACTGGAAGAGGAAGAGGGCGGCCATGATGGTCGTCACGTGGGTGTCGACGATCGTGCCCCACGCGCGCTTGAAGCCGAGGTCGATGGCAGGCTTCGGCGCCTTGCCGTTGTCCATCTCCTCGCGGATGCGCTCGAAGATGAGGACGTTCGAGTCGACGGCCATGCCGATCGTCAGGATGAAGCCCGCGATGCCCGGCAGCGTGAGGGTCGCGTTGATGTAGGACATGGCGCCGAGAAGGATCAAGGCGTTCAGGGTGAGCGCCAGAACCGCGTTCAAGCCCGAGAGGCGGTAATAGAGCACGACCGCGATGAAGACGCAGATCATGCCCACGATCGAGGCGAGGACGCCCTTCTTGATGGAGTCGAGGCCGAGCGACGGCCCGACGGTGCGCTCCTCGAGGATGATCATCTCGGCCGGAAGCGCTCCCGAGCGGAGGACGAGCGAGAGCGCGTCCGCCTTCTCCGCCGTGAAGTTCCCCTCGATGATGCCGCTCTCCTTGATCTGGCTGTTGATGTTCGGCGCGGACTGGACGCGCTTGTCGAGCACGATCGCGAGGCGTTTGTTGATGTTCTCGCCCGTGACCTTCCCGAACTTCAGGGCGCCCTGCGCGTTCAGGAAGAACATGACCGCGGGCTGGTTGAACTTGTCGCGGTCGACGCGGGCGTTCTTCATGTCGCGGCCCGTGACGGCGGCGGCGCGCTTGAGGACGTACCAGACGGGCGTGCGCGTGCGGGCGTCGGCGTCCTCGTTGAAGCCCTCGACGACCTCGAGGTCTTCGGGCACCGTGCCGCCGTAAGCGGCGCGCGCGGCATCCGTCGTCGGATACGGGCCGCCGCGATCGTCCACGAGCTTGAGCTCGAGGAGGCCGGTCGTCCCGATGATCTCCTTGACGCGGCTCGGGTCGTCCACGCCGGGAATCTCGACCACGATGCGGTCGGTGCCCTGCCTCTGGATGACGGGCTCGGCGACGCCGAGGGCGTCGACGCGATTGCGGATCGTCTCGACGGCCTGGCGCGTCGCCTGGTCCTCGATCGTGATCCGCTCGGAGTCCTTGTAGGAGATCTTCCACTCGCGACCGCGCTGGTCGATGGACCACGCGTTAGGCGGCAGAACCGCCGTGACGAGATCCTTGAGCTTCGCGGCGTCCGTCTTCTCGTCGATCCGGAGCGTGAAGCCGGTGCCGTCCGCGGGGCCGGCGGGCATCACGGAGACGCCGCGCTTGCCGCCTTCGTCCTTGAGCCGCTCGAGCGTGTCCTGTGCCTCGACGCGCAGCGCGTCGGCCGTCTTCACCTGCATGACGAGGTGGATGCCGCCCCTGAGGTCGAGGCCCAGCTTGAGGCCGTTCCGGAGGACGTCCGAGATCGTCGGGTTGGGCGGAGCCGTCGGGGACTTCTTCAGCGCCTCGTGGCCTCGCCACCAGTACGCACCAACCGATCCGAGGAGGACGGCCAACGTCACGCCGACGCGCCATCCGGTGGGCTTGTTCACGAACGCAACCTCCGGGCGCGGCCCCGTCCGGGAAGGCGGCAGGGAGCCACCCGTGCGTCAGGGAAACCGCGGGATGCGCCCGGCTTCTCCGGGCGAACCGGCGGAGTCTAGCAGAACCCTCAGCTCTCGGAGCCCGGCAAACCCGGAGGGGACGGACGCGAGGAATACGGCGCCAGCGAGACGCGCGTCAGCCTTTGCACGACCTCGGGCGGGAGCGCCGCCAGGAGCCGCTCGTGGCGCCAGGCGTGGCACGAGACGACGAGCACCGGACGCTCGCCGAGGACGTCCGTGGCGAGAAACCGCATCACGGCCAGGAAGCGCTCGTCGTCCGCGCCGACGAGAGGGTCGTCGAGAAGAAGCGGCACGCCCGCCACCCCGGTGCCGAGGTACCGGAGGGCCGCGAGGCGCGCCGTCAGGTGGAGCTGCTCGCGCGCGCCCGTCGAAAGTCCCGATCGGATCTCTCCCTTCGTCGCGACGCGCCCCCCGCGCACGAGCACCGAAAGGGAGAGATCGTCGCCGAACTCGAGCGCCTCGTAGGGCGTCTGCCAGGTCGCGAGAATCTCCTTCGAGGCCGTCTGCAGGCCGCGTCGAAAGTCGCCGTACACCGACGACGCCGCGGCCGACAGCGTGGCGCGGGCGAGCTCGAGCGCGTCCCGAAACAGGATCGCGCGGGACTGGAACGCCTCGGCGGCCGCGAGATCCTCCTCGACGGCGCGGGCCATCTCGCCCCCTTCGCGCGCGGCGTCGGCGAGCTCGCGCTCCGCCGCCACGCGCGCGTTCTCGGCCGCCGCCATCGCCGTGCGCGCGGCGTCGGCTGCCCGGCGCGCCGCTTCGGGTGTCTCGGGAAGCGCGAGCCCCTGCGGATCGACGCCCAGCAGCGCAGCACGCCGGGCGCATTCGTCGTCGAGACTGGCCAGCCGCGACGCGAGATCCTCCTCTTCCCCCTCGCCGCCGCCCTCGCGCCGCGCCGGGAGCTCGTGGTCGAGCAGCCTCCGGAAACGCGCGGCCTTGCGCCGGCCGGCCTCCACCGCGAGCAAGCCCTCGGCGAGCGGAAGCGAACCGGGAACGCCAAGCCGGCCGAATGCCTCCCGCATTCGTTCTTCTATTTCGCGGATGTCCGCTTCCTCTCGGGCGAGCCGCTCCGCCTCGCGGGCGAGGAGCTCCTCGCGCATGCGGGCGTCCTGCCGGGTCCGCGCGAGATCCGCCAGGAATCCGAGCGCACGCTCGGTCTCCTCGGGAGCCGGAAGCCCCTCCGGCAGCGCGAGGAGCGCGCGATGAGGCCGAAGGGCTTCGTCGAGCGCCCGCAGGCGCTCCTTCGCATTGTCACGGCGCGCCGTGAGGGCGACGACGTGTCGCCGGGGCTCTTCGGCGCCACGCGCGCGCCGGTGGGCCTTCAGCAACGACCCCGCATCGCGGTACCCCGAGCCACGCGCGAGCTTGTCCAGCCGAAGCCGCAGGTCGGAGAGCCGTTTTCGGAGCTCCACGGCCTTGCGCCGGCTGGCCGACTCGTCCTCCCGCGCGCGCGCCTCGTCGCCGAGCCGGTAGCGCAGGGCGCGGGCCCACGCGATGCCTCCGAAGAGCCCGAGCGACAGGACGAAGACGACCAGCGACGCCGTCATGTACACCGGCGCGCCCGCGGACCGGAGAGCGAGCCAGCCGACGAACGGGACGAACACGGCCGCGGCCCCGACGAGCGAGCGCGCAAGCCCCACGCGCTGCATCCGTTCGCCGACGGCGATCGCCGCCGTCGCACCCGCGTCGGCCACGCGCCGGTCGAGCTTGACGCCCTCGAGCTCGAGCGCCGCGCGTTCCTCCTCGGCGCCCGCGAGAAAGTGCCGGTCCTCGGGTTGAATGGCCTCGAGCCGGACGAAATCCTCGGCGAGACCGTCCCTCCTGAGGACGTTCCATCGTTCCTCGAGGAGGCGTTCGGCCTCGGAGAGATCCCGCGCTGTCGAGAGCTCGGCGCGCAGCATCTCCTCCAGCCCCGCGCGTTCGGCATCCCCGAGCCGGACCGCGGGTCCGAAGCGGCGCGCGTCCTCCTCGGCCTCTCGCGCCGCGATCCTCGCGCTTTCGGCCTCACCGGTCCGCGCGGTCTCGAGGGCCTGCGGCCGATTCCCGCGCTGCTCGCGGAGGCGGTCCACGGCGGCGAGCGCGGCATCCGAGAAGAGCTCGGCTTCCGGGGCGAGCTCGCGGGCCTCGTCCTCGGCCGCGCGCCGTTTCTTCAGCGCGGACCCCAGCGTTTCCCGCCGCCGCGCGAGCGCCCGCCGGTGCGCGAGGACTTCGGCGAGGGCGGCGATCCCGGCGGCGCGCTGCGCCTCGTCGCGCGCCCGCGCGCATCCCGACAGCCGCGCCGAGGCCTGCGCGGCGGCGGCGCGCCGCGCCGCGAGCTCCGCCCGCCGCTGCCGGAGCGCTTCGACGCGCTTTCCGAGTCGCGCGATCTCCGTGTCCACGGAGATCTTGGAGCCCGCGGCGGGCTCCGGCATTTCGGCCCGGACCGCCTCGAGCCCCTTCAGCGCGCGCACGACAGACGCCTCTCCTCCCCCCGAGTCCGCGATCCGCGCGAGCTCGACGGTGAGACCCGCGTCGAGCGAATCGCGATCGAGGACGTTCTGCGAGACGTAGGCCGTCGCTCGGAAAAGCGCCTCGGTGAGGCCTCCCGTCACGGTTTCGCCGAACACGTCCCGCCCTCCCGCGCGCAGAAACTCCTGGGTGCGGTCGAGACCGCGGTCGCGGTCCACGACGCGGACGGTTCCCGCCTCGAGGTCGCGATCCACGGACCAGCGGATCCCCCCCGCGGAGACGTCGAGGCCCACGCGCAAAGGCGCGCCGCTTCGGGGCCTCCGGACCTCGCGGACGCGCCCCGCCACCCCGCGCGTCCTCGGGAGTCCGTAGAGCGCCGCGACGATGGCCTCGCAGAGCGTCGTCTTGCCCGTCTCGTTCGGATCGACCGCGAGGAGAACGCGCCCCTCCGGCCAGGCGAGATCGAGATCGTGAAGCGCGCCGAATCCGTCGATGCGGATACGCTCGATCTTCATCGGTCCTCGGCTTCCGGCGGCCGGATCGGCCTCCCGAGGAGCGCGTCGCGACCGAGCCGAAGAGCCAGGTCGGCGACGCGGCGCTCTGCGTCGTCGGCTGCCGCCGCGCGAATGGCGAAGAGGTCGGACGCGAAGCGGCCCTCCGCCGAGCGCGGCCCGGGCTCGGGCGCGGGCGGCTCGGTCTGGTCGCGCACCGCGAGATGTTTCACCCGCTGGGCGAGCGGCCTCAGGATGTCGGCCGGCCGCGCGCCGAACACCTGCGTTCCGGTCAGGGTCACGCGCACGAGGTCGGGCGCCTCGACACCGGCCTCCCGGAACGCGGCCTCCACCTTCTCGGCGAGAGGACCCGCTTCGAGATCGCTCACGTCCACGGCCAGGTCCCGGACGACGCGCGCGTCGGCCAGAATCCGGTCGACCACGATTGGCGATCCGTCGGCGGGCAGCGTCACCCGGAGAAAGAAACGCGGGCCCGCCTCGTCGAGGCCGCGGCCCGTCGGGCACCCTGCGTACGCTCCGCGCGGGCGGCCCTCGTCGTCGGCCACGACGTGCGCGTGATGGTGGTGCCCGAGCGCCGCCCACGAGAAACCCGCGCCGGTGAGCTCGCTCGCCGAGAATGGAGCCGTGCGCTTCGTGCCCCTCGGAGAGTCGGCCCCCGCGTAGGACTCGAGGGAGCCGTGGAGAAGGAGCAGCGCGTGCGGGGTCGGCGGCCGAGGCGGCGGGGGCGCGAGCGGGCGTTCGACCACTACGGCGGAAGAAAGGAACGCGCGTCCGACCACGGTGACGTCGTCGCGCCCGGGAAAGGGGGCGGCAGCCCAATCCGGACCTCGGAAGACGAAGACGTTTTCGGGCCAGGACCTCATCCCGAGAGCGGACAGAAGCGCCGGGTCGTAGTAACCGCCGGGTCCCGCGAAGTCGTGGTTCCCGGGCGCCACGAAAACGGGCCTCGGCGCGAACGACGCGAACGCTTCGAGGAGGCGGTGGATCGTCGCGGGCGGGACGCTCTCGGCGTCCCACAGATCCCCGGGGACGAGCAGCGCTTCGGCGCCGCAAGACACCGCGGCCGCAACGGCGCGCTCCGCGGCGGCGTCCACTTCGTCACGTCGCACGGCGCGCGCCTCGGGCGTGAACGACAGGCCGCCGCCGGTCAGGGCGGAGCCCAGATGCCAGTCCGACGACTGCAGGAAAGTCAGAGGGCGCCCGGAGGACACCCCCTAGTTTCGCACTACGCGGTCAATTCCTTCACGTCGGCTTCGCCGGTCGCCCCTGCGATCGCGCTGCGGTTCACCTTGATCTTGACGGTGTCGGCGATCTTGAGCCAGACGATCTGGTCCTCGACCTGCGCGATCGTGCCGTGGATGCCGCCCGACGTGACGACCCGGTCGCCCTTCTTCAGCGCGGCGAGGAGTTCCTTCTGCTTCTTCTGCTGCTTGCGCATCGGAGCGAGAAGCACGAAGTAGAAGATCACGAACATGAGGATGTACGGGACCATCTGCACGAGGGGCGAGGCGGCGATCGAAGGCGCCGCCTGCAGGAGGTGGAACGGGTTCATGGAACGTCCTTTCCGACGGAGCGCGACCACTTCGGGAGCGTTTCCGCCGCCCACGTCGCGTACCGTTTCGCGTCGAGAGCCTCACGGATTCCCCGCATCAAGTCAAGGATCGCGGTCAGATTGTGGACGGTCATGAGTGTCGCGGCCGTGGGCTCGCCCGCCACGAAAAGGTGCCTGAGGTACGCGCGCGAATGCCTCAGGCACGTCGGACAGCCGCAGGCCGCGTCGGGGGGGGCGTCATCTTCGCGATAGCGGGCGTGCTTTATCGCGAGCGTGCCGTCCGAGGTGTACAGGAGTCCATGGCGGGCCGCGCGCGTCGGAAGCACGCAATCGAACATGTCGAAACCGTGCGCGACCGCGTGGAGGAGGTCGTCGGGACGCCCGACGCCCATGAGATAGCGCGGCTTGTTTTCGGGAAGGAGCGGCCCCGTGTGCGCGACCATCGCGCGCATCTCCTCCTTCGGCTCGCCCACCGAGAGGCCTCCGCACGCGATCCCGTCGAAGGGCAACGCCGCGATCGCCGCCGCGCTTTCTTCCCTGAGGTGCGGAAACATGCCGCCCTGCACGATGCCGAAGAGCGCGCCGCGGGTTCCTGAGAGCGCGTCGCGCCTCTCGGCCGCCCGCCGCGCCCAGCGATGCGTGAGCTCCATCGACGCCTTCGCCGCTTCCTCCGTCGCCGGATATGGCGTGCACTCGTCCAGGACCATCGCGACGTCGACGCCGAAGTCTCCCAGCTGCAGGTCCACGGCGCGCTCGGGAGAGAGGGCGTGCGGCGAGCCGTCGACGTGGCTCCGGAAGAGCACGCCTTCTTCGGAAACCGTCCGGCTTCCGGCGAGCGACATGACCTGGTAGCCGCCGGAATCGGTGAGGATCGGACGGTCCCAGCCCACGAATCGATGCAGCCCGCCCAGCCGCCTCACGACGTCGCCGCCGGGACGAATCATGAGGTGATAGGTGTTCGCGAGAACGATCTCGGCGCCCGCGGCCTCGACGTCGCTCCACCGCGCGGCCTTCACGGTTCCCTGGGTTCCGACCGGCATGAACGCCGGCGTCTCGACGATCCCGTGATCGAGGGTCAGGCGTCCCCGACGCGGCGCCGGGCCGCCGTCGCCCGAGAGGACCTCGAAGCGCAGCATCCGCTGGCTAGAGACCGACGCGGGCCGTGAGGGTGAGGCCGAGCGCGCTCTGGTCGGTCCGGTACCATCCTCCGATGTCGACTTTCGCGGGACCGATCGTGAGCCCCGCGCCCCCCGTGAAGGAGGGAGACTTGTCGGGAGACTCGAGGTTCACCGAGGCACCGCCGCGCACGACGACGAGAAGGATCGTCCACTCGACTCCCCCGCCCAGCTGCCGCACGCGAAGGCCATCGACGAGCGTGTCGTTCGCCGTCAGATCGTAGTCCGCGGCGACGAGGAGACCGACGATCGGGATCTTCACGGACGCGCCGACGCGCGCCTGCTGGCCATACGTCACGGAGCGGCCCCGGTCGGCCGCGGGGCCGTCGTCCGCGAACGGAAACGCAGGCTTGTTGATCCCCCGAACGACGCCGCCCACGTGAACCGGCCCGAGCGACACGAGACCGCCGACGTCGACGGACCAGTCGGTGTGCGTCCGCTCTCGGCCCGTGAGCGCGCGCTGCGCGAGATTCCACGGTTCGCCCACCACGGTCGCGAAAACGGATTCTTCCTTCGTGTACGTCGAGCCGAACAGCGCGTGCACGGACGCGCCCACGGTGACCCGTCCGAGAAAGAACGACATCGACTTCGACAGCGCGAGGTCTTTGAGCTCGAGACCGCGAAAAGAGGCCGCCGAGTCGTTGAAGGCGATCGAGGTGGCGGGATTCACGCCCAGCGCCGTATGGACGAGATCCGTCCGCGCCGCGAGACCGCTGAAGCCCCAGTCCGTGAACGAAAGCTCCCAGCCGCCATGCGCGACCGCGAGACCCGCGAGACCGTTCCCCGCGAACCCGTTTCCCGGATCGGCGAGCGTGCGGAGGGCGCGGACGACGTCGGCGTAGCTCTGGGGCTGGGAATTCGACGCGAGCGCGACGGGGTTGTTGCCCGTGAGCACGCGAAGAGGAGCCAGGAAATCGCCGCTCTCCCGCGTGAGAAGCCCGGCGGAGACCGTGAGCGCGAAATTCCGATCCGGGACGGCCGCGGGATTGTCGATCCCGGCGGCGACGTCCGGGCCGAGGCCCACCGACGCGCCTCCCAACGCGACGGAGCGCGCGCCGAAAGGAGAAAACGGCATCTGCGCGCGGGCGGCGCCGGCCCCGAGAAGGACAACGGCAAGAGCCGCGAGGGCCGGCTTTCTCGTGGGGACGGGGGGCGGCGCCATACCGGCCCCGAGTGTACGGTCCCCGGGCGCGTTGACCCTGAAAAACTAAGGATGCTATGTTCCCGCCCGTCTTGCAGGAGGCGCATTGGCCGATCTCGGAAACAAACACAACTGCTTCAAGTGTGGGACGAAGTTCTACGACCTCCGGAAAACGCCCGTCCACTGCCCGAAGTGCGGCGCCGACCAGAAGGACGCTCCCCCGCAAGCGACCTCTCCCGTCGTGCTCCACGCCGCGCGCCGGGCGAAGCGTGACGAGTTCGCCGATCCGGACGTCTTCGACCGCAATCGCGAGGACGAAGACGTCGCCACCGGCGAGCCGGAGGACCCGGCGGCCAAACGCGTCGATGACGACGAAGAGCTCCCCCTCGGCGAGGCCAAGACGCTCGAAGGTACCGAAAACGGCGAAGACGACTACTGAGCGCGCCCTCCGCCCGCGGCCCGTCTTCGTGGCGATCGGGCTGGGATCGAACCTCGGAGGACTCGGAGGAAGAGAAGGATTTCTTAGAAAGGCAAAGAAAGAACTGGCGGAGCAGATCGGCGCGCTCCGTTCTTCACCGATCTATGAAACTTCTCCGGTCGGCGGACCGCCAGGCCAGCCCGACTTCCTCAACGCCGTCGTCGTGGGTCGAACGACACTCTCGGCCCGGGCCCTCTTCACCTTTCTAAGAAAATCCGAATTCGCCGCCGGCCGAAGGAGGGCGCGTGGAGCGCGGAACGCTCCCCGCCCTCTGGACCTCGACCTCCTCCTCTTTGGAAACCAGCAGATCTGCTCGCGCGATCTCACGGTGCCGCATCCGAGAATGACGTCGCGGCTGTTCGTCCTCGTGCCGCTCGCGGACGTCGCGCCGCGGCGTGTCGTGCCGGGCACGGGAAAAACTGTCGCGCGGCTCCTGGCCGAGGCCCGGCGCGTCTCGACCGAGCGAATCAGATCCGGGTCATTTCGTCGAGAGCGCGGCTGACAGGGGAAGAGCCCGCGATTCGACACGGAGCTGGTCGTTCGGCAGCGTGACGCGCGTGAAGGGCGGCACGGAGGCGGTCAGCCATACGCTGCCGCCGATGACGCAGCCCTTCCCGATGACCGTCTCGCCCCCGAGGATCGTCGCGCCCGCGTAGATGACGACGTCGTCCATGACGGTGGGATGGCGTTTCGTGCCCCGGATCAGCTCGCCGCGCTCGTTCTTCGGGAACGAAACGGCGCCGAGAGTAACCCCCTGATAAAGCTTCACGCGGTCGCCGATGTCCGTCGTCTCGCCGATGACCGTCCCGGAGCCGTGGTCGATGAAGAACGACCGCCCGATGCGCGCGCCGGGGTGGATGTCCACGCCGGTCTCGAGGTGCGCGAACTCGGTCATGATGCGCGGAATCAGCGGCACACCCAGCTCGTAGAGCGCGTGCGCGAGGCGGTACGTGAACACGGCCTTCAATCCGGGGTAGGCGAGGATGATCTCGTCGAAGCCCGTCGCGGCGGGATCGCCGTCGAAGGCCGCCCGCGCGTCCGCGGCGAGCAGGTCGGCGATGTCGGGCAGCGTCTCGAAGAAACGCGTCGCGAGATCCCGGGCATTCGCGCTCGTGCGCGCGCCGTCGGGCAGCGCTTTCTCGATCTCGCACGCGAGCCTCAGGTGGATGCGGAAGAGGACGTCTCCGATGTGATCGCGCAGGTTCGCGCGATAGAGCACCGTGTGACCGTAGAAGCCCGGATACACGACCTCCTGGAGCATCCGCAGGATCTCGATGATCTCCTTCTTCTGCGGTTTGGGCGGCGCGTCGACCGCCGAGAGAAGGGGCCTGTTCTCCGCCCCGGCGACGATCCGGTCGATGGCCGCGCGCAGCCGCGTGTCTTCCATGCGACTCATTCTCTCACCGCCCGGCCCATTCCTTCACGAGCTGCGCGGCCTCTTCCTGAGTCCTGCGATTCTCGACGAGATAGTCGGGGTCCGGCGTCTCGACGAGGATCTTTTCCAGCATCGTGCGCGCCTCGGCGCGGCGGGAGGCCTCGTAATCCCACATGGCCTCGGCGAGAAACTGGCGCCCCACCAGGTTCCGGGGTCCGGCCTCGACGGCGAGTCGAAGATTCTTGAGCGCCTCCGTGCGCGAGGCCCATCCCGTGAGAAACGGAACCGCGGGGGTCTGGTGGTGAAGGCGACCCAGGACACGGTACCCGCCTCCGCCGTCGTACGCGGGGTCGAGGAGGATGACCGCCTGCGCGTAATCGCGGATCTTGGCGGCCGCACCCTGCTTCACGGCGGCGCTTTTCCCGAAGACGAGCGCCCACTTGCCCCAGTCGACGGAGGCCCACAGGAACGACGGGAGGGACGCCGGGATTCCCTTGACGTACGGAACGAGCTCCACGGGCGTCGCCTTCCCGAGATCCCGGTGCGCTTCCCGGCCAGCCTCGCGCCGGAGGATTCCGAGAGCCTGCTCGGCAACCGTCCGCCCTTCGTCGAAGAGCGTCCGCTTGGCCACCGAATCGTCCGTCGTGTGCTCGCCTTTGAAGTAAAGCGCGCGCATGAGGCGCCAGCGCGGCTCGAGCGAGCCCGGCTCGGCCGCGAGGGCCGCGCGACACGCGTCGATCGTGAGGTCGATCGGACCGGGAAGGGCGTGCCCCCCCTTCGAACCCTCGGCGCGAAGCGCCCAGAGCCGGTCGATCTCGGCCGGCGTCGGCACGGGCTCGGCCGCCGAGAGGAGAGCGGGAAGGAGGGCGAAGACGCAGGCCGGAACGAAGAGGCGTCGCATGTCGTCCACTATACTGGCGCGCCTCTTGCGAAGAGGCTCACGCCAGGAACGCGAGGTGCCGCCGTGGCCGATCAGGATGCCAAGCCCGACCCCCAGCCTTCGACGCTCCAGTTCTCGATCGACGACTCGGTCGCGAATGGCGTCTACGTGAACTTCGCGAACATCATTCACAATCCCGCCGAATTCGTCCTCGACTTCGGCCGCGTGGTGCCGGGCCGAAGCGACGTACGCGTCCTCTCGCGCGTGCTCACGACGCCCGTCCACGCCAAGCAGCTTCTGAACGCACTCGCGCAAAACGTGGCCCTGTACGAGAAGACCTTCGGCGCGATTCGCACCGACTTCGAAGCCTCGAGGCCGGGCGGCACCGAATCATTTCGACCCAACTGACGGCATCAGACACACCTCGAAATAAGGAAATTCACGACCGATGAGCCCGCGAAAACGCTCCGCCCTGTCCCTCGGTCTGACGCTCGGCCTTTTCGCCGGTTTCTCTCCCGCCGCCCTGGGCGAGCAGAAAAAGCCCGGCGGCCCGCCGCCCGCTGCCGCCCCCGCCTTGCAGCGGTCGGCACCCATCTTCGATTCCGACGCGATCGGAAAAAGACAGATCGCCGACTACCAGAAGGTAGCCCTCGACTCCGGACGCCGGCTTCTCATCGTCTTCGGCACGAACGAATGCGGCCCGTGTCGCGCGTTCAACCGCGCCATTCACGAGAAGCAGTTCTTCGCGGCGTTCATCAACCAGTTCGTCCCCGTGTACATCGACGTCTCGAGCGGCACCAATGCCTCGCTTCTCGTCGACTACCACCTCAACCCGGCCGCCGAACAGCCCGGCATCGTGATTCTGATGCCGGACGCACGGGTCGTGGAAGTCCTCGCGCAGGGCGAGATGGCCGCGCTCAGCCGGAAGGGCGACGCCGCCGTTCAGGAGTTCTTCCTCGCGCGCTTCCTGAAGACCGAAAAGTAGCGCGCCGGGCCGAGCGCGGGGGATCGCGCTCTGGCAGAATCAGGCTGGTGGCATCCCCCAAAAGCACTCCGGGACTCGCGTCGGACGCAGGCGATCTCCTGCTCGTGGCCGCCGGGGACAGCGCGGCGCTCACCCGCCTCGTGACGCGATGGGGTCAGCCCGTCTACGCGTTCTTTGAACGGACGCGCGATCCGTCGGCCGCCACGGAAGCCGCCCTCGCAACATTCGAGCGGCTCGTCGCGGACTCGCCCCGGTATGCGCCCGAAGTTCCGTTCACTTCGTTTCTCTGGGGAATCGCCGTCAAGATCGTCCAGGACGGAAAGAACGGCGACGTCCTCGAAATTCCCGCGCACAAACTGGCCGAATCCGCGGCCGCCCGGACGGCGCTCCTGCGTTCGGCGATCGCGGCCCTCACGCCCCCCGAGCGCGCGGCTTTCCTCCTGACCCGCGTCGCGCGCCTGCCCGTGGCGGCGGCGGCCGAAGCCCTCGGCCTTCAGGAGAACGACGTCCGTCGACGGCTCGTGCGCGCGCTCGACTCCCTCCGGACGTCTCTCGTCCCGCTTCTCGAGAATCCCGCCGTGCCCGCCGCCGAGGGCGAGCCTGAAGACGGGCCCACGGGAGCCATCTCGTGACCTGCGACGAGCTGCGCGAGCGGATCGTCGACTCGGCCTCGGCATCGCAGGGTGGCCACGCTCCGATCGTCGCTCATCTCGAAGAGTGCCCGGCCTGCCGCGCTGCGGCGCGCGAATACGGGGCCCTCGACCGGCTCGTCCGGACCGCGATTCCCCCTTCGCCACCGGCCGACTTCGAGACACGCCTGCGCCTTCGCCTGTCGGTCGGATCCCAGCGGCCGGTCTCGAGCGCCTGGCTTCTGGGTGGCGCGGTGGCCGTGCTCGCTCTCGCGGCTCTCCTCGTCCCGCGCCTTCGGGCGCGCCCGAAGCCGGAGGCGCCGGCAGCCACGGAGCCCGCTCCCGCCGCCGTCACGGCGGCCGCCCCTGCGCCGGAAGCGCCCCCTCCCGACATCGTCGCCGTGCGCTCGACGCCGATTTCGTTTCAGAACGCGCCACTCAGCGCGGAGGAGAAGGCGGAGGCCGCCCTGCTCCACGATTTCGATTTTCTCAATTCCTTCCGGACGCTCGCGCGCCTCGACGCGTTCTTTCCCGAGCCCGTCGGCCCCCGCGCACCGGTGCCGGTTCCGGCGGGA
>JARXKK010000040.1 GCA_030278895.1 Acidobacteriota bacterium | reverse complement strand
TCCGCGATCGAGACGCTGCTCATGACCATATGATAGTTCTTTCTAGTCATATTCATGTGTCGCGCTCCTCGCCGAAAGACGCCGCGGCGCGTTCGCGAAAGTCCTCCATGCTCGATTCGCGCGCCGACTCGTCCCGGGGCGAGCGAGCGGCGACGTGCCGCGAAACGACCTCCAGGGGAGTTCCCTCGAGAAGCTCCTTCGAGCAGAAAGAGACTTCCGCCGGTATGGGGCTCCTTCCGAGGTGGACCCGGTGCGCCAGCTCGATCAGCGGAGCGGGATCCCACACACGTGCCTCCGGCGGACCGACGACGAGGGGCACCGTTCGTGCAGACGAGCCGCGCTCGGAAAACCAGCACACTCCCTCCTCGACGACGTCGAAGACGAGCGCGTAACGGCCGGAGCGGGGGGGCACTGGGAAGTCGTAGAGCAGAGTCGCGGAGCCGGCCGCCCGGCAGACGGTCCCGGGAAGCACGACCCCTCCCAGCTCCTTCAAGAACTCCCCCGACGGCGCGAACAGCTTCACGCCGAGCCGGAACGGACCCGAGCTCGACGCGATCCAGGGGGCGCCGCTACAGTTCCGGATCGTGACGCGGCAACAGGCCCGTCCCCCCGCGACGGCGTTCAGCTCTGGCGCGCCGACCTCGAGTCGCGCGTCGTAGATCCCTTTCGCCGCGCCGCGGTGTTCCCAGAGATCGCGCATCTTCAGGTCGCACGTGAGCGCCTCGTGCGGGTCTTCGCCGGCGCAGAGAACCTCGACCTCCGGGCTGCCGTACCGGAACCTCTGCGACGCGCCCGGCGTGTGCGTGAGGACCCACCTCAGGGGAACCCCGATGCCCTTCGCGCGCGCGCGGGCTTCCTCGATCTCCTCGTCGGTGTCGTTCCAGTCGAAAAGGATGTATTGCCAGTGAATTTCGAGGACGTCGCGCGTTCCGGCGCGTTCGCGCGCGGCCACGAGCGCCTCGAGAGCACCGAGCGCCTTTCCGAGCGTGCCCCCCGCGCGATAGGCCCGATAGCTCGCCTCGCGCGCACCGTCGATCGAGAACACGATCCGGTCGACGAGACTCTCGTTCGCGAGGGCCTCGCGCTTCGACGCGTCGAGGGGAATGCCGTTCGTGCTCGTGTGGATCACGACGTCCGGTCGAGTCCGCCGTACGTGGCGCAGCAGCGGAAGAGCTTCGGGGTGCAGGAACGGCTCGCCGAAGTTGTAGAAGAGAAGCCTCTCGAGATCCGGAAGCTGGTCGACGACGTCCGTCATCACGGTGAGAGGGAGAATCGCGGAACGGTCCTCGCGGTAGGCAGGATCGACGAAGAACTGCGTCGCCGGGCAGCCCGGACACCGCAGGTTGCAGAAGGAGATCGGCTCGAGCTGAAGCGTCTTCACGGAACGTCCCGCTTCGGTGTCGCCTGCGCCCGCTGGCGACACTCTCCCGCCGCAAAACGCGTCCGTCACGGGGCAATAGGAATCCGGCACGTCTTCCAGCTGGCGGCGCCGCGCCTCGCGATAGAGCGGGCCGTCGTAGACGTCGGCGATCCGATCGCGGTGGACGTTCCCGAATAAGCGCAGACCGGCCGGGTCGCCGCAGGAGCAGACGATGTCGCCGTTGGCCAGGACGCAGAGCTCGTCGAAGATCATCCGGCAGATGATCGGGACCATTACGCCAGCTTCAGGTCTTCCGCGAGCAGCGCATAGTCGACGGCGCCGCGCGACGACCCGTCGAACTCGAAAATCGTCTTGCCGACCGACGGCGCTTCCGCGAGCGCCACGTTGATCCGGATGGGCGAGAGGATCTTCGTGAAGCGCTCCTTCAGCGTTTCGAGGAGCTCCGTCGAGACGGCCGTCCGGAGGTCGTAGAAGGTCGGCAGGACGCCGTCGATGCGAATCGGCTTTTCGCGAAACGCGTTCGCTTCCCTCGCGAAGAGTCGCGTCTTCTCGAGCGCCGGAAGAGAAAGGAAATCGAGCTTGGCCGGAAGGATGAGCTCGTCCGCGAAGTGGTAGATGTTCTCGAGCAGAAGCGAGCCGGCCGGCGGACAGTCGAGGATGATCACCTCGTAGCCCGCGTCTTCGAGAGTCCCGAAGCGCTTCGCGAGTCGCGTCCGCCGCTTCCCGGGGCCCTTCTCGCGATACAGATCCTCGACGAGGAGGAGCCGCTCTCCGGCCGGCAGGACGTCGAGGCCTTCCCGCGTCGCGCGCACGACGGAGTCCTCGAAGGCGGCATCCTTCGCGAGCCAGGCGGCGAGACCGCGCGCTTCGGGGGGCAGGCCCAGCGCAGTCCCCACGCTTCCCTGAGGGTCGGCGTCGACGAGAAGCGTCCGGCGCCCCGCGCGGGCAACTGCGGCCGCGAGATTCACGGCGGTCGTCGTCTTCCCAACGCCGCCCTTGAGCGCGGAGATGGCCAGCACCCGGCGGCGGCGCGTCGTCATCGTCGTCTTTGTCGTTCTCTCTCGGCGGGGGGTCTTATCATGTTTCGATGTCGTTCCTCTCCGACGGCCCCGTAGACCCTGCCCGCCTCCTCGAAACCGTGAGACGGGACGGGGATGGGGGTCTGGCCCTGTTCGTGGGCGTCGTGAGGGACCACAACGACGGCCGCCGCGTGGATCGCCTCGAATACGAAGCCTACGGCCCCATGGCCGAAGGCGAAATGGCCCGCATCGCCGAGGAGCTCGCCCGGGCGCATCCCGAGGCCCAAGTCATTTTCCGCCATAGAGTTGGAGCCCTGAAGGTGGGCGAGGTCGCCGTCGCTGTCGCGGCGGCCGCCCCTCACCGGTCCGAGGCGTTTGCGGCCTGTCGCGCCGGAATCGAGGCCATAAAGGCCCGCGTCCCGATCTGGAAACGGGAATTCGGCCCCTCGGGAAGCACCTGGGTCGAGCCCTGTGGAGAGACCGGTCATGGCGACGAAAGTGATTGAAAACTCAACCACTTCCCTGTAGAATCCAAGTTCCGGGATCAGTTCTGGCCGGCTCCCTCGGGACGGAGGAACGCGGACGGACTCACCGTCGCCATTCCGGGAGACGGTTTCGGAGGTTTTACGATGTTCCTCGCCCTCAGGCGGATTCATGTTTCCGCAAGTGACTTTCCCCGCTCCCGCCGTTTTTACGGCGAGACTCTCGGCCTCCCCGAAGGCGGCGGCTTCGAGAACGACTGGGTCGAGTTCGCGCTCGGTCCGCTGCTCCTGAAGCTCGTTCGCCTTCGTCCCGGCGAAGTGCCCGCGCGCAATCAGGTGGCCGCCGTTTTCTCCACGTGGTCGCTCGACGAGACGATCGCGAAGCTGAAGGAACGCGGCGTGACCGTGACCCGCCCCCCCGCCGACGAGTTCACCGGCCGCTCCGCGGAGATTCTCGATCCCGACGGCTACCGGATCATCGTATTCCAGGCGTCCGAGCTGCATCCGGACGAGGATTGGGTCCAGATGTCGCAGGTGGACGACCTCGTGAAGCAGAAACTCCACGCGCGCAAAAAGCGCGAGCAATCGCGCACCGGCGGGTCGAAGAGCGGCTCCGGGAAGAAGAAGGCCGCGAAGAAACCCGCACCGAAAAAGCCGGCCGCAAAGAAGGCTGCACCCAAGAAGGCTGCCCCGAAGAAGGCCGCGAAAAGAAAGCTCGCGAAGAAGCCCGCCGCGAAGAAGCCCGCCGCGAAGAAGAAGGCCAGGGCGCGCCGGTAGAATCGAACGGCCAGGGGGTCGTGACGCTTCGTCGTGGGATGGGTTCCCTCGAGAACACTCCTTTTCGCTAGAAGGAGAGCCACGATGTCGACTCAACCCCCTCTTGCGCGCATCCCTCGGCGTTCCCTTCCTCGAAGGACCTCCTCCTCCCCCGTCGTGGCTCTCCTTCTCTTCGGAGCGCTCTTCAGCGCCGGGCCCCTGGAACCCCAAGCGTCCGCGGATGGCATCCCTCTCAACGCAACATCGCCGGTGCGCGCCTCCTCGATCGAGGGCACGGTTTCCGCCGTCACGGGGACCGTCCTCGACGTGATCGGAGGCCAGTTTCGGATCGATGTCGCGAACGCGACGATCGAGAGCGGCGATGGCCCGTCTTCCGGCCCTCTTCCCGCGACCGGAATTCCCGTCGGCGCGCGGATCGTCGCGCAGGTCCCCGTGGGAGACGCGCTTTCAACCGTCTTTCCACCTCCCCCGCTCCCGGCCACGCATGTCGTCGTCTTCCTGCCGCGAGACGGCCAGCTCGTCTCCACGATCCAGGGCGTGGACGTGGCCGGCGGGAAGTTCACGATGTTCTTCCATTCCGTTTCGACGAACCGCTCGACGAAGTGGGCGGGCTTTGGGCCGAACGGGCCCGTCAAGGGCATCGGCGACCTCTCGGCGGGCATGCTCGCGATCGTTTCGGTCGTGAATTCCGGCGGGCTTCTCGCGACGAGCGTCGAGGCTTTCGGAACGGTCACGCCGCCGCACCTCATCGCGTTCCGCGGGCCGGTCCAATCGATCGGAGCGACGCAGTGGCAAGTCGACAGCCGCGTGGTGACCGTGAATGCCGACACGAAGATCGTGGGCGATCCCAGGGTCGGCGACACCGTCGACGTTCTTGCGCGCATCCAGGACCCGCCCCCCGGATCGCTCGCGCCCTCGTATCTCGTCGCGCTCACGATCGTCAGGTCCCCGATCATCTTCCCGCCGGGCCCGGGCGACCGCACGACGGAATTCGACGGTACGGTCGAGTCGATTCCCGCGGCGGCGACGGCGGGCGGCGCGCCGCTCGGCCACTGGAAGATTTCCTCGCGCGACGTTCTCGTGAACGGCCTCACCAGGCTCGATTCCGGCATCGCGGTCGGGACGGCCGTCCGCGTGAAGGGCGTCGCCCTGATGGCCTCGAGCATGGGTGGAAGCCTCTCCTCCACGCAGTTCGTGGCGACCGAGATTCGAAAGAAGTAGGCGAGTCCGCCGCTCCCCGCTTTCGGGATAACCTTTCCCGCATGAGCACCAGCCTGACCGAGTTCTGTCGCGCGGAAATCGCCGCCTTGAAGGACGCGAAGACCTGGAAGAAGGAACGCGTCCTCGAGGGGCCCACCGGCGCGCGCGTGCGCGTCGACGGGCGCGACGTCCTCATGCTGACGTCGAACAACTACCTCGGCTTTGCGAACCATCCGCGCATCGTGGAGGCGGCGAAGAAGGCACTCGACCGGTGGGGCAACGGCCTCGGCTCGGTGCGCTTCATCTGCGGCACACAGGCGCTTCACAAGGAGCTCGAGGCGACGATCTCGAAGTTCTTCGGTACCGAGGACACGATCCTCTACATGTCGTGCTGGAATGCGAACGAGGGGCTGTTCGCGCCGCTCCTCGGCGAGGAAGACGGGCTCCTCACCGACGCCCTCAACCACGCCTCGATCATCGACGGCACGCGCCTGTGCAAGGCGAAGCGATTCGTGACGCCGCACGGCGACCTTTCCGCCCTCGAGAAGGCTCTCCAGGAGGCGGCCACCCTGAGGCGCCGCCTCTTCATCACGGACGGCGTCTTTTCGATGGAAGGCGAGATCGGGCCGCTCGGGGGTTTTGCCGACCTCTGCGAGAAGTACGACACGGCATTCGTCGTGGACGACTCGCACGCGACGGGCGTCCTCGGAAAGACCGGGCGCGGTTCCGCGGAGGAAATGGGCGTCATGAAGCGCGTCACGCTCTTCACGTCGACCCTCGGGAAGGCGATGGGGTCGGCCGCGGGCGGATTCACGACTGGTCCCGCGCCCGTCGTGGATCTTCTCCGCCAGCGCTCGCGCACGTCGCTTTTCTCGAACGCGCTTCCTCCGGCCGTCGCCGCGGCTTCGCTCGAGGCGTTCCGGATGCTCATGGAGGATCCGTCCCCCGCCCACCGCGTCCAGAAGAACGCGCTCACGTTCCGGACGCGCATGAAGGCCGCGGGCTTCAAAATTCCCGACGGGATCCACCCCATCGTCCCCGTGATCGTGGGCGACACCGCGAAGGCGCTCGCGATGTCGGACGCGCTCTTTCAGAAGGGCGTCTACGTCTCGGGGTTCGGCTTCCCCGTGGTGCCGCAGGGGCATGCGCGCCTGCGCTGCCAGATCTCGGCGATCCACACCGAGGCCGACCTCGACGAGGCGGTCGATGCGTTCGTCAAGGTCGGCAAGGAATTCGGGGCGATCGCATAAAAGACGGCGCCTGCTTCGGCGTCCGCTACGGCACCACGCTCACGTGGAAATGCACCTCGACCGAGCGCGGCTTGAAACCGGAGGGAAGCGGATCGAAGGGAGATGCGGATGCCACCGCCCTGAGCACGGCGTCGTCCCAGCCCTTCTTACCCGAGCGGAGCGATACGACCGCCGAGACGAGCTTACCGTCCCGGTCGATCACCGCCTGGACGACGGTTTTCTTCCCGACGGCGGGCGTCTCCGCGCCGGGCGGCGCCTTCCATTTCGCAGCGACCTTTTCGAACGTCTTCTTCTGATAGGCGGCGTCCGTGAGATTGCTCTGGAAATAGACCTTGAGCTCCGGACGGCCCGCGGCGAACGCCGATGCCGCCGGAACGGCTGCCGCGAGGGCCGTGACGAGCGCGAGGGCAGCGCGAACTCTCTTCATGGCGATTCTCCGGCGGCACGATAGTCCAGCCGCCTTCCGGCCGGAAGCCCGCGGTAACCTCTCGCCATGCGCACGCGCGGTCTCTCTCTCGATGCTCTCGATGCTCTCGCCGTCTTCGCTCTTCTCGCCTCTCTCGCGTCCGCCCCCGCGCGCGGCGCGGAGCGCCCGCCTCTTCCCGTTCCGCCGGATCTCCTCACGCGGGCGGAGATCACCGGCTTCAGGGAGACGGAGACGACCGACGAGGTGCTTGCCTTCCTGACGCGACTCGAGCGGCTGTCGCCGTATCTCAGGCTGTCGTTCATCGGCCCGAGCGAGGAGGGCCAGCGGATCCCGGTCGTCGTGGCCTCGAAGGAGAAACTGTTCGACCCCGCCGATCGCTTCAAGAGCGCGAAGCCGGTCGTCCTCGTGCTCAATTCGATCCACGCGGGTGAGGTGGACGGCACGGACGCGACCCTGCGTCTCCTGCGCGACATCGCGCTCACGAACCGGCTCGATCTCCTCGACGGCGTCACCCTCGTGACGGTCGTCGTCTACAACGTGGACGGGCACGCGCGTGTCTCGGCGTACAACCGCCCGAACCAGAACGGACCTGAGGAAATGGGGTTCCGGACGAACGCGCGCGGCCTCGACCTGAACCGCGACTTCATGAAGGCCGACGCGAAAGAGACGCGCGCCCTCCTCGCGCTCGCGGACGCGTGGAAGCCCGACCTCTTCGTGGACGACCACGTGACGGACGGCGCCGACTTCCAGGCCGCGCTCACGGTGTCGTACGCGAACGAGCCGGTCACCCCGAAACCGATCGGGGACTGGCTGAAGGCCGTCGTCCCGAAGGTGCTCTCCGACGTCGAGAGGGAGGGTGTCGCGACGGGAGCCGCTTACGTGGATTTTCTCGACGCGCGCGATCCCATGAAGGGATTCGACTCGTCCGTCTTCTCGCCCCGGTACTCGACCGGCTATTTCCCGGTCCGCAACGTCCCGTCCATCCTCGTCGAGACGCATGCCATCAAGGCCTTCGGCGACCGCGTGCGGGCCAACGAGCTCTTCCTCCGCGCGCTCCTCGAACGCACGGGCCGCGCCGGGAAGGAGCTTCTCGCCGCCCGCGAAGCGGCGCGCGGGGCCGCGCGCAGCCTGCCTGCGGGATCGCCCGTCGTCGTCGCGGCCGAAGGAGATCCGGCGCGGCCCGAGACGATCACGTTCCCGACCTGGGAGTGGAACGAAGTCGTCTCCCCCGTGACGGGCCGGCCCGTCGTGCGCTACGACGCGTCGCGCAAGAAGACGATCCTGATCCCGAGCCTCGAGCACGCCCGGCCCACAGCCACCATCCCGCGCCCCGCCGCGTACCTGATTCCCGCGGGCTGGGCCAACGTGGAGGAGCGACTGAAGGCTCATGGCATCCGGTACCAGAAACTGCCTGCCGCCCGGACGCTCGCGGTCGGGACGTACCGCGCGTCGGCACCCGTCTTCGGCAAGGCTTCGTATCAGGGCCGCGTGCGCGTCGAGGCGACGATCGCGCGCGCGGTCGAAACCCGTTCGCTCGGGGCCGGCTCGCTCTACGTGCCGCTCGACACCGAGCTCGCGAACGTCGCGATCGCGCTTCTCGAGCCCGAGGGCCCGGACTCGCTCTTCGCGTGGGGCGAGCTCTCCGCGTGCCTGGAGGAGAAGGAGTACATGGACACGCGCGTGCTCGATCCTCTGGCTGAAGAGATGCTCGCGAAGGATCCGAAGCTGAAAGCCGAGTGGGAGCAGATGCTCCGGGATCCGAAGTTCGCGGGCGACGCACGGGCGCGTCACAGGTTCTTCTACAAAAAGACGCCGTTCTTCGACGAGACCCTCGGACTCTTGCCCGTCTTCCGGCTGGACGCGCCTCTCAGCGTTTCCGCGACGCCCGGCGAACCGGCTTCGGGCGCCGGACCAGGATGAGGCGGGCCGGGCGTCCCGCGCGCTCGCAGGAGGCGCACAGACGCGCGCGCCCGAACGGCGTGCGGCGGGTCCATTCGGCCGTGCAGCCCGGGCATCGGTAGGCGTATCGCGCGTTCGCCTCGCGCACGCGGCGCAGACGCTCGGTCTCGGGCGCGGTCTTGCGCGCCACCCCGAGCTTCTTCGCGAGCGACCAGAAACGCGGAGAGTGGCCTTCGGCAACGCCCCATTGCGCGAAGCAGATGGCGTGCGCGGTCTCGTGGAGAAGCGTCTGGAGCCGGTCCTCGCGCGACATATGGCTCGAAACCCGGATCACGTGGGGCGGGCCATACGTGATGACGCCTCCGGTCGCACGCCGCGCCGTGAGGACGATGCGCGCCGGGGGAAGCTTCCAGAGGGCGGCGAGGGAGTCGTAGCGCGCCTGAAGGCCCGACTGCTCCGCGTCAAGCTCGGCGGGAGACGGCAGATCCTCGAGAAAGAGGTCGAGCTGCCTGAGGCGCGACAGGAACGCGCTCATGAGGACACCTCCACTCTCACACACCCCACATCGCATTGCGATGCGGAGCGAGCGGCTTCCGAAGGACAAGAGCGACGGCAACGGCGGCCAGGACCGCCGCGAGGAGCTCGAGGAGGGGAACGGGCCGGCCGTGGAAGCTCGCCGGAAGCGCGCCCTTGACGAGCCAGATCGCCGCGAGGGCGGCGCCGCCGGGCCACGTCGCGCCCGTACCGAGCGCGAGCCAGGCGAGCCCGAGTCCGAGCGCGAAGGCCACGAGGTACGCGTGCCCGATCGCGATGGCGGGCGGGGCGTCGAGCCGGGGCGCGAGAGACAGGCGGAGCGCGGCGACCGGTATCGCGCCGAGAGCCGCGACGACCGGCGCCGCCATCCCGGCCGGCAGCTTCTTCCGGAGCCAGCCGTAGAACGTTCCGCGCACGATCCGTTCGAAGAGAAAGGCACCGATAACCGCGGCGGGCGCGAACCAGAGGAGGCGTCCCGTGTCCACGTCCTGGGAGAACGAGAGGTAGTGCAGGGAGCGCGCGGCGGGAAGGTACGCCAGCGCTACAAGGGCGAGAACCGCGGCCGCCCCGGCCGCGAGAGTCGCGTCGACTCCCGATTTCACGAAACAGATGGTAGCAGGAACTAAACTCGTTTCCACCATGAGTGATGCCTCGGTGCTGCGCGTCGCCTTCGTCGGACTCGGCACGATGGGCCAGGGAATGGCCCGGAATCTCGCGAAGGCGGGCTTCCCGCTCGCCGTCGCCACACGCACTCCGGGAAAGGCCGACGCGTTCGCCCACGCGCTCGCGGCGGAAGGCCGCGACGTGCGGGCGGCCGCGACTCCCGCGGCCGCCGCCGAGGGCGCGGACGTCGTCGTCTCGTGCGTCCCCGATGCCCCCGAGGTCGAGGCCGTGCACCTCGGCGCGGACGGCACGGCCACCGCCGCCCGCCACGGCGCGGTCGTGATCGACTGCTCGACGATCGCCGCCGAAGCGGCCCGCCGGATCGCCGCGCGGCTCCTCGAGAAGGGCATCGACTTCCTCGACGCGCCCGTCTCGGGCGGGCAGAAGGGGGCGATCGAGGGCACGCTCACGTTCTTCATCGGCGGAGACCTCGCGGCGCTCGAGAAGGCCCGCCCCGTGTTCTCCGTCATGGGTCGCCGCCTGACGCCGCTCGGGCCCTCGGGCTCGGGCCAGCTCGGCAAGGCGGCGAACCAGATCCTCGTCGCGAACAACCTCATGGGTGTCGCCGAGGCGCTCGCCTTCGCCGCCCGGGCCGGGCTGCCGCTCGCGGCGCTGCACGAGGCGCTCACCGCGGGCGCCGCGAACTCGTGGGCGCTCGAGGTTCTCGGGAAGAAGATGATCGACCGCGACTTCAAGCCCGCCTTCGCGGTGAAGCACCAGCAAAAGGATCTCGCGATCGTCCTCGCGACGGCCCGCGCGCGCGGCCTGCCGCTACCCGGCACGGCGCTCGTGCACCAGCTCCTGACGGCGCTCGAAGCGCACGGCCGCGGCGAGGACGGCACGCAGGCGCTCTTGACGGTCTATGAGGAGCTGTCGGCCCCGCGTTAAGATCCGCTCAACTTCGAGGGAGGAACTGAATGATCTGGAAGAAGTCCCAGCGCCTCCCGGCGCTCGGGAGGAACCCATGAACCGGCTTCGATTCCTCGCGTACGCCGCCGTCGTCCCTTTCGCCGCCGCGCTTTTGGCGGCCTCTCCCGCCCTCGGTGAAGGAGGGGCGCAGAAGATCGAGCGCAGCTTTCCCTTCGTCGGCGACAAGGACATCAAGGTGGGGCTCAAGGTCGGAGACGCCACGATCGAGTCCTTCCGCATCCGGCACTGGCCGGATGCGGACGATTTCCGCAAGGCCGAGAAGGACCTGAACGACACGCACACGATGGTCGTGGAGTTTCGCTACTCGAACCGGAATCGTGACAACGACTACAAGGTCGCCAAGACGGTCAGGGTCTCTTTCGAAATCTGGAAGAAGTAGCGGGCCCTGGTCAGGCGCAGGCGCTGACGCGGGCGCGCGCGGCGCCTCGCTGGGCGCGCCACTCGGCGCGGCGGCGGCGATAGTCCTGGTCGGCCTGTCGGGCAAGAATGCGGCGGTATTCGGCCTTCAGCTCCGCCAGCTCCGCTTCGTGGACCTCGATCCGCGCTCTCAGGACTCTTGCCTCGTGAAGTTCCGCCGCTGATTCCATGATTTCCTCGTTCGCCTTTCCGCCCCCCGAGGGCCTTGTCTTCTCATCAAAACGAAATTCGGGCGAAAAAGTTTCAGCGGCGCGTGCCGATCCGGGCGGCCGGCTATTCGAGCGCCCCTCCGCAGGAGCTTCCGGCGCCGGCCGTGCAGCCGAAACAGTGGCGGCGCGTCACGACCCGGCGCGCCGCGAGGGCCGCGACGTCGAGGTCCCGGACGTGGAAGCCGCCGCCCGAAGAGCCCTGCGCGGGCAGATCGAGCATCTGGTTGAAATCGCAATCGTAGACGCGGCCGTCCCACGCGATCGAGAGCGTGTTCCGGCACATGAGACCGTCGATGGTCCCCGGATTGAACGACGCGACGAGGAGCTCGAGGTAACTCGCGAGGTTCCCGCTCGACTCGAGCCACTCGAGATACCGCGAGATCGGCATGTTGTTCAGGAAGATGAGCCGGTCGAATACGATCCCATGTTCGCGGAGGAGCCCCTCTTTCCATTCGCGCTCCGTCGCGTGCTGGTTCGCGGGCAGGAAAGCACCGACCGGGTTCGAGACGAGCGTCAGCCGGCGGCGCGCGTCTCCCGCCCCGTAACCCGCCTCGTTCAGGAGGTGGAGCGCCTGGAGAGACTTCTCGTAAGTGCCGTCGCCGCGCTGGGCGTCGGTGCCGCGCTTGCGGTAGTGCGGGAGCGAACAGACGACCTCGACGCCGCGCTCGGCGAGCCACGACGGCAGGTCGCGGAGGCCGGGTACGAGAAGAATCGTCAGGTTGCAGCGGTCGATGACGTGCTTGCCGCGCGCGGCCGCTTCGTCGACGACGTACCGGAAGTTCGGGCTGAGCTCCGGCGCTCCGCCCGTCAGGTCGACGGTGTGCGCCCCCGTCCGGTCGAGGGCGCGAAGGCACGCTTCGGCCGTCGCCCGGTCCATCATTTCGTCCGTCCGGTCCGGCCCGGCGTCGACGTGGCAGTGACGGCAGGTCATGTTGCAGAGCTTGCCGAGGTTGATCTGGAAGATCTCGATCGGTCCCGGCAGGAGGGTGTCCCGGCCGCTCGCGGCGAGGGCCCTCGCGAAGTCTCCACCGTGGGCGGACGCCGATAGGTCGACGGAATCGACCGCGGCGATCTGCCTGGCCGGGGCGGCCAGCGGAGCGCCCCGGGCGTGCAGTGACAACGTCACATCGAGGCCTTCTTCACGTGCTCGAGCATCTGCATCCCGTGTACGAGCGACGCGCCTCCGCGGATCGCCGCCGTGACGTGGAGAGCCTCGGTCATCTGCTCGAGGTCGGCCCCGTTCTTCAGGCTCTCCTGCGTGTACGCGTCGATGCAGTACGGACACTGGACCGCGTGGGCCACGGCAAGCGCGATGAGCGCCTTCTCCCGCGCCGAGAGCGCCCCGTCGGCGAAGACGGCGGCGTACCAGGCGAAGAACTTGTCCGCGAGGTCCTTGTTGCCCTCGGCGATCGAGGCGAAGTGAGCGAGATGCTCGGACTTGTAGTAGCCGTCCATGGACCCCCCTCTTCCGGAGCGTTCTCCTATCCCCGAAGCGCCCGGATCTTCCCGATGTGGCTATCGTCGTGTCCCGCGAGGACCTCGGCGAGCTGCTCGAGAGTCAGCTCTCCCCTCTTCGGGTGAAGCGCGGTGCGCCGCCACGAGGCGTGCGGAAGCGCGCGGAGGAGAACGACCGTGTCCTCACGGAGCCGCCGGAATTCCTTCGCGACGGCCGCGGCATCGGCTTCGGCGTACTTCAGCTGGTTCGCCGCCCGGTCGTTGTCGAGCATCCAGAACGCGGGGCGCTCCGAGAACGCCGTCTTGGAGAAGCGCTCCTGGTAAATGCGCTCGATGTCGCGCACGTGCGCCGCGTTCTCGATCATCGACCATTTCCCCGAGGGGTCGCGCCGCCGGAGAACGTCGTCCGAAGCGCCCTTGAGCGTGGCGGCGAAGGCCGCGGGGGCAGCCGCGAGGCGGTCGAGAAGCGCCGCCCGGCGCTTGATCGCCTCGATCTGGGCGAGGTGCTCCGCATCGTTCCCGACGGCGTGCCGCGCGACCAGCTCGTCGATCGTGATCCGGCCCGTCGTTTCGTGAATCCCGGCGCGGCGCCACTGCTCGGGCTTCGCCTTCTTGAGGAGGCGAAGGCTCTCGCGGCGAAGGCGCATCCAGTCGCGCAGGACGTCGGCGGCTTTCTGGCCGCGATAGTCACGCTCGATCGCGAGGGCGTCGCCGTTGACGTCGGCAAGCTTCGGCTCGGGCTCGGCGAGGATGCGCGTGTACCTCTCGAGATACGCCTCGCGCTCCATGTCGCGCATGTGACAGAGAATTTCCAGGATCGACCACTTGCCCGGCGCCGGCGTGAAGAGGAGCAGCTTCTTCGGGATCCCGCGTAGCGCCTCTTTGAGGGCGACCGGCGTCGCCGCGAGCGTGTCGAGGTGACGGGCGCGTTCGTTCACGATGGGGGACGTCGTATCAGGCATGGGAGGCTCCCGTCTTGGCTGTTGGGGCTAGTGGCTCTCTTGGGGCGATGGGCTCTTCCGGCTCGGGGAAGAGAAGTTCCTGCGGCTTGAGGCGAAGGAGAAGTGCGTCGAGGACGAGCGCGCCCCACTCGTCGCGGCGCGCGGGATCGAGCGCGATGTGCGGGACATTCCACGCCGCGAGGGTGTGCTCGATGGAGCCGTCGATTTCGCGCTGGAACGCGAGATCCGTGTCGCGCACGCCGTCGAAGCGCGGATCGCCGACGATCGGCACCTTGAAAAGCGCGTCGTACGTCGTCGTCCAGCTCCTCACGAGCGCCTCGAGAACCACCTCGTTCGGCGCGCCGGCGAACGCCCGCCGCATGTAGCAGAAGTTGTCGAGGACGGCGCGGTCGCAGAAGACGACGTCAGCCTTCGCCTCGGCCTGGAGCTCCCAGGCGATCTGCGTATGGAGGATCCAGGCCTGCGCCTTGAGCGTCGTCTCCTGGTTGATCGGCAGCGGGCATTCGCGCGCGACCTCCCGGACGAGCTCGACGGTCAGGTCCCTCTTCTTGAGGGCCGCCGCGAGGTCGTAGCAGAGAGTGGTTTTACCGACACCGTGCGTGCCGATGAACGCGACTTTCATCCTGACCGGAGGATATCAGCGCGGCGCGGGGAGCCCGACTTCCGCGAACAAGCGCTCCGTGTCCTCGCCGAGGCGCGGGGGCGCGGCGGGCGCGGGCTCGGAGAATTCTTCGAGGAAGAAAGGCGGGCGAATCGTGGGAACGCTCCGATCGCCTCTCCGGGTCTGAAGGACGGACTCGAGAGCGCGCGCCTGCGGCGCGCGAAGAGCCTCGAGGACGCCGCGCACGGGTCCGGCGGGGATTCCCGCGGACTTGCAGCGCGCGAGCCACGTCTCGCGGGTGCCGGCTTTGAAGACTTCTTCGAGGATCGGGGCGAGCTCCGCGCGGTTCGAGACGCGTCCCGCATTCGTGGCGAACCGCGGACTCGCCGCCAGATCCGGCCGCCCGATGACCCTTTCACAGAGAATCTCGAATTGCCGGTCCGTTCCGACCGCGAGCAGGAACCCCCCGTCCGAGGCCTCGAACATCCGGTAAGGCTCGATCGTCGCATGCGAGTTGCCGTGGCGCGTGGCCTCCCGCCCGGTCACGAGGGCGGAGCCCGCGACGTTGACGAGGGCCGCGAGCCCGACCGACACGAGATTCGTCTTCACGTGCGAGCCCGTTCCGTCGCGCGCGCGCGCCTGCAGCCCCGCGAGGATCGCCGTCGCGGCCGACCACCCCGCGAGGACGTCGATCAGCGCGACGCCCATCTTGGAAGGCGGCCCGTCCGGCGGCCCCGTGATCCACATATGGCCGGTCGCGCCCTGCGCGAGGAGGTCGAACCCCGGATCGCCCGCCTCCGGCCCCGCGTCGCCCGCCCCCGAGATCGAGCAGGCGACGAGGCGCGAATTCAGCGATCTCAAGGCGTCCACACCCAGCCCCCGCCTCTCGAGCGCACCCGGCAGGAAGTTCTCGACGAGGACGTCCGCCTTCCCCGCCCAGCGCCGCACGAACTCCTGGCCTTCGGACGTCCCGAGGTCCACGGCGGCCGACTCCTTCCGGCGATTCACGGACAGGAAGTACGCGGCCTCGCCGTCGAGGGCCGGCGGCTTCCAGCCGCGCGAAAAATCGCCGCCGCGCGGATCCTCGACCTTGATGACACGCGCCCCGAGGTCCGCGAGAACCATCGTCGCGAGCGGGCCCGCGAGAACGCGCGACAGGTCGAGGACGACGATTCCTTCGAGCGGGGGCCTTTTCATCTCAGAACAGAGGCCGCTTGACCACGAGGATCGTCGTGTCGTCGGACGGAGCCCCTTCGCCCACGTGCCGGCGCCAGTCCGCGAGGAGCGCCTCGACGATCGAATCGGGCGGACGCCGCCACAGGCTGGCGGATTCGAGGACCGCGCGCGGCCGGTCGTAGCCGTAGGGCTCGTCGAAGCGGTCGGGCCCTTCGAAGAGCCCGTCCGAGGCGACGACGAGAACGCCGCCCTTCGGAATCTCGAAGGGCACGTCCGTGTACGTGCGCTTCGGTCCCTGGCCGAGCGGCAGGCCGCCGCCTGCGATTTCGGAGGCCTTTCCTTCGTGCAGCAGAATCGGGAACGGGTGGCCTGCGTTCGCGAGCACGCCGCCTCCCATCGCCGGGTCCAGCTTCAAAAGCGCGAGGGACGTGAAGAGGCGCCCGCTCCGGCCCATGCGCAGGACGCGGTCGATCTCGACGAGGATCTCCGCCGGGCTGCGCCCCGCCTTCACGAGGCTCGCGAGCGCGGCCATCACCATGGCCTGCTGGATGCCGCAGGAATAGCCGTGACCCGAGACGTCGCCGGCCGCGATCCACAGGGCACCCTCCTCGTCCTGCACGAAGTCGTAGAGGTCGCCGCCGGCCTCCGTCGCGAGAATCGTCTTCACCGAGAGCTCGACACCCGGCACGACGGGAGGCTTCTCGGGGAGAAGCGACAGCTGCATGCGCGAGAGGAGGTCCATCTCGTACTTCACGCGGCGCTCGGATTCGAGGCGCCTCACGTAGCCGGGCGCGTCGAGACGGCCCTCCTCGTCGCGTTCGGGCCGCGCGAGCCCGATCGCGCCCGCCGCGGCGATTGCGACCAGCGGCACCACCGTGAGAAACGCCGCGAGCATGTTGCCGTCGAGATGGAGGCCCGCGACGAGGGCGTCGCGCAGGAGGGCCGATGAAACGGCCGCCACGAGGAGCGCTCCCAGCCCGTAACGCTCGAACGCCCATAGGAGCACCGCCGCGAACGCAAGCGTCAGGGCGAAGCCCGCGCCCCATGGATGGAGAGGCAGGGCGATGGACACGTAGAGGGCAAAGAGGACGGCCGCCGCCACGCTCGCGAACCGGCGCGGCAGGACGAACCGGAAGAGCGCGACGAAGAGCACGAGGAGTGCCGTGTCGAACGCGCCTTCGTAGAAAGGCCCCTTATGCGCCTGAAAGAGGGGATACGGGAACGACGCCGACGACGGCCACACGCCCTGCGGCGCCGCGAGCGCGGCCGCACCGAAGGCCAGCAGGGAAACGCCGACGAGCGCCGCGCCTCCGCCGAGGCCCGCGAGAATCGCCCGCCCGCCGCGCGGGCCGAGGCGCCCGGCCGCGAAGGAGTCGAGGCTCGTCGTGAAACCGGGCACCGTGTCGCGGAGGAGCGATTCGGCCACGGTCCACAGGCCCAGCAGATACAGCAACAGGAAGATCCGAACGCCGATCACGAACACGACGAGACCGCCGGCGCTCGAGTCCTGGCCGGAGAATCCACCCGCGATCTCGTAAACAGCGGCGAGCACCACGAGTGCGATTCCGATCGTGAAGTCGAGGCGGCGCTTGTAGAGCAGGACCCCGAAGAGGGTGACGACGACGAGGAAAAGGAGGACCGACGGCACGAACCTGTAAAGCTGCCGGGCGATACCCTCGGCGTTGTACCGCTTCGGAGCCTCGGGGTCGGAGAGCTGGCGGGCGGCCGAGAAGCTCACGTTCCCGCGCTCCTGCAGGACGAGGCACTCCCCAGGCCTGCCGTCGGCGCGTTCGAGCGGACGGACCCGGATCACCATGCTTCCAGCCGAGAACTCGTATTCCGGCCCGGCCCTCCGCTGGCCCGCCGCGAGAGAAACCTCGATGCGATCGAAGAAGGCCCGGCGAAGAGCCTGGGCCTTCGTGTCGGTCGCTTCGAACACCGAGCCGGCGGGATTCCACTCCAGCGCCTGGAGGGAGCCGTCGGGGTAGAACGCGAATCGCGCGGGCCCCGTGCCCGTCCCCGGAACATCGAGGCTTCCGGACACCGTCCAGGCCACGGCGCCGCCCGTGGACTCGAGATACGGCGGCGCCTCGGCGCGGAGGCGGCGATACGCGCGTTCGAACATCTGCGAGACGCCCGGCCGCCCATCGAGGCCCAGGGAGGCGCGTGACAGCTTCGCGCCGGCGGACACGGCGATTTCGCGAGCCCTCTCGATCCCGTTCACGGGTCGCGGATTCGACGCGCGCCATTCCGGAAGAAAGCGAAAAGCCATGAAGAGCCCGGCCGCAAGGAGAAGCGCGCCCGCGCCCATCGCGGCGCGCGGCAGGCGCGGTGCGAACCTCGTGCTCAAGCTCGCGCTCAAGACCGCGAGCCGACGGGCGCCAGCGCGAGCCCCGCCGTCATGTCGAGCATGCGGTCGATCGCGCGCTTCGCCCGTACCCGCACGGCCTCGGGAACCTCCAGAACCGGCGCCAAGTCGCGGAGACAAAGATAGAGCTTCTCGAGCGTGTTGCGCTTCATGTGCGGGCAGGTATTGCACGCGCAATCCGCTACGGGAGGCGCCGGGATGAGCGTCTTGCCCGGCGCGGCCCGGTGCATCTGGTGGAGGATGCCCTCTTCGGTCGCCACGATGAACGACGCACGCGGCGACGTCACGACGTGTCTCAGGAGCCCCGACGTGGACGCCACGACCGTCGCGTGGCGCAGGATGGCCTCCTCGCACTCCGGGTGCGCGATGACCTCGGCCTCCGGGTGGCGCGTCATGAGGTCGATGAGCTTCTTCTCCGAGAACGTCTCGTGGACGACGCACGTGCCCGGCCACACCACGAACTTCCGGTTCAGCTTCTTCTCGAGCCACGCGGCGAGGTTCCGGTCCGGAGCGAAGACCACCGGATCGGGAATCTGCCGGAGGATGACTTCGGCCGAGGACGACGTCACGATGACGTCCGAGAGCGCTTTCACGCCGGCCGAGCAGTTGATGTAGCTGACGACCGTGTGCCCCGGGTACTTCTTCAGCCACTCTTCGAAGAGCGGCGCCGGACAGCCGTCCGCGAGCGAACAACCCGCCTCGAGGTCCGGCACGACGACGGTCTTCTCCGGCGTGAGAATCTTCGACGTCTCCGCCATGAAGTGGACTCCCGCGAAGGCGATCACGGACTCCTTCGCCTCCTTTCCGCGGCGCGCGAGCTCGAGCGAGTCGCCCACGAAGTCGGCGAGATCCTGGATCTCGGACTCCTGGTAGTAGTGAGCCAGGACGACCGCGTTCCGCTCCTTCTTGAGCCTGCGAATCTCCACCTCGAGGTCGAGCCGCGGGTCCGCGGACGCGGGTCGCGAGAGAGGCACGGCGCTCACGCGCGCGATCTTACCGCCCCGTCCGGCGGCCGGACCCCCTTTGCTACACTCGCGCCGCTCGGCCGAGGCCCCTCGGCCCAAGGATTTCATGAGCGCCGAAGCCCGGGTCCTGACGCCTTCCCAGCCTTCTCAGTGGATCGCGAATCCACGCTGGGACCTGGTCTGTCTGACTCTCTCCGCCGTGCTCGTCGCCGTTCCGGTCCTCGTCCACTCGCTGGGAAAGACGACCGCCGGCGGCATGGATCTCCTCATCACGCTCCTCATCGGCGGCCCCCACATGTACGCCACGTTCCTGAAGACGGTGTTCGAGCCGCGCTTCCGGCAGCTTCACCCGGCGCTCACATGGGCGCCCGTCGTGGTCGTTCCCATCGGCGTCATCCTCGGCGCCATTTACGCCTTCCCCTGGCTCCTCACGTTCTTTTTCACGTGGGCTTCCATCCACGTATGCGACCAGGCCTCGTACATCGGCTATCTGTACCGCGAGAAGGGCGGCGCCGCGCGCCCGTGGCAGCGCCTCCTGGATTTCTCGGTCATCATGACGTCGCTCTACAGCTACGCGATGTACCGCCACGTCGCCGGCACCTTCCGCATCGGCGACACGACTCTCTGGTTCCCCGCGTTCCTCAGGCACGACTGGTTCGCGAACTCCTTCGCGGTGATGACGGCGGCCCTCATCGCCGCCTGGGTCGTCTTCACCGTGAACCAGCTCCGCCGCCGCGAGGTCGCGGCGCCCTACACGTTCTTCATGGCGCTCACCATCGGCGTCGCGCTTCTCGTTCCGCGCCTCAACGAGCTCTCGGTCTCCTTCCAGGGATTCAACGCGTGGCACTCGTTCCAGTACCTCGGCCTCACGTACCTCATCCTCCGGCAGGACAACAACGCCGCGGGCTACGCGTTCGTGCGGAAGATGGCGCAGCCGGGGAAGTTCTTCCGCTACTACGGCTGGAACCTGCTCCTCACGACGGGCACGACGCTCGTCATCCTCGTCCTGACCCTGGTGCTGCGCCTCCCCGCCGAGCCCAGCTATTACGCGGTCGTGCTCTCGTTCCTCCTCACGCACTACGCGCACGACCACTTCCTCTTCGCGCTCGGCAGCGGCTTCAAGCCGAAGTGACCGTCATGGGGCCCGCCCTCCGTCGCGCGATGACCATCGCCACGGTCGCCGCATTCGCTCTTCTTTCGAGCGCATCCGCCGAAGCCGCGAAGAGGAAGAAAAAGGCGCCCGAGCCCACCCCCGTTCCGCGGCCTCAAGACCCGTATCGCGTCACGATCCCGACGGCCGACGGCGTCGCCCTGGCCGCTTCGTGGAGACCCGTGGACGGCAATCCAAAAGCGCCCGGCGTGCTCCTCATCCACGACTTCTCGCGCGAAAGGCGCGAATGGGAGCCGTTCGCCGAAGAGCTCCACGGCCTCGGCTTCGCGACGCTTTCCTTCGACCTCCGCGCGCATGGCGAGTCGACGAAGAAGGCCGGTCAAACGCTCCCGATCTCTCTGCGCTTTCTCGGCGATCCCGCGGGCTTTCCGCGCGACGTGGCGGCGGCCGCCGCGTGGCTCCGCACGAAGGCGCCGAGGTCGGCCGCCGTCGGGCTCTCCGTCGGCGGCTACCTCGCGCTCCTCGCGTCGTCGCGAGGCCAGGTGGACGCCGCGGTGGCCATCTCGGTGAACGAGCCGCGCGTCGCGCGTCTCGCGGGAGGAGAGCCCGTGACGCCGCACGGCGCGCTCCTCCTCGCGTGCGCCCAGGATCCCGGCCGCGCGGACTCGGCAAAGAAGCTCCTCGCGGCTTCCGCCGAGCCGAAGCGCATGCTCCTTTTTCCCGGCGGCGCCCACAACCTCGTCGTGCTCCGCGAGCACCCCGAGGCAAAGACCGCGACGTTCGCGTGGCTCGCTGACCGACTCCCGAAGTAAGCTCCCGCCGCATGAAGACGGTCGTCTTCGACATCGAAACGGTGTCGTTTCCGTGGCTCGAGCTGGACGCGCTCCAGCGCGAGCGCCTGACCCGATGGTCCGAAGATCACGAGGATTTTCTGAGAAGGAAAGAGGGCGGGGCGCTGTCTCCCTACATGGGGAAGGTCATCGTGATTGCCATGATGAACCCCGAGTCGGGCAAGGGAGGCGTCTGGTACGAGGCCCCGGAGCGCAACGATGCGAAGTCCGCCGACGGGCTATTCGACGTCGTCGGCTGCTCCGAGAAGGAAATGCTGACGGAGTTCTGGGAGAAGCTCTCGAGCTACGGCCGATTCGTCTCCTTCAACGGCCGGGCCTTCGACGGCCCGTTCCTTTCCGTGCGGAGCGCGGTCCATGGCCTCTTACCTTCTAAGAATCTTTCTGGCTATCGATATTCCATGGATTCGCACGTCGATCTCCTCGAAGTACTGACCTTTCACGGAACCGTTTCGAGAGACCAGGCTCCTTCGCTCCACTCCGCCTGCGTCGCGTTCGGCATCCCGTCGCCGAAGACCGCCGAGATGCACGGGTACGCCGTCGGCGACGCGTATCGCGAGGGCCGCCTCGCCGAGGTGGCCGACTACTGCCGGAAAGACGTCGAGGCGACGGCCGCGCTGTACCGTCGCCTCGAGTCCACCTTGCTGCCGCTCTTCAGGAAGTAGCGCGCTCGATTACTCCCAGCAGCCTTCGACGTAAGAGCCGTCCTCGTCGTAATACGCGGGAGCCCACACGGCCCCGGCATACGGCGGGTAAACCCAGCCGAGGTCGTTCACGTAGACGTAGCCGTTACCGGGACAGCTCGAATAGAACCGGCTGCCTCCGTACACGCTGTAGCGGGAGTAACCGCGGCCGAAGAAAGCCGGCGGACGAAGGAAAGCGGGCGCCCGAAAGAAAGCGCGGCCTCCATATCCCCGGCCACCCCAGGCGTGCCCGCGGAACTCGCGGCCGCCGTAATCCCCGCCCCATCCCTGACCGTGGAACTCACGGCCCCGGAATTCTCCGCGCCGCTCCTCGCGGAACTCCCTTCGGGGCGACTCGACGACGCGGCCGCGGCCCTCGCGGCGTTCGTTTCCGCGAAACTCTCCCTCTCTCCGGGACTCTGAGCCGCGGGCGTGGGTCCAGTCCTGGGCGTCCGCCTTCGGAGCGATGGACACCAGGGCCGCGAGGGCCGCGGCGGAGAGCGTCAGGTTGCGCATCAGGTTCTTCATGATCGGCCTCTCTTTCTGCCCCGGAATCGGGACACCCTGTCCATTGCAAGGGAGAGGCCCGAAAAAACGGCCCGAACGCAGTGATTCTCGTCACGGATGCACTTTTCCGTGCCCCCGGAAAGGGACGCTCGACCGAAAAGCAGCGAAATCGCGGCGCCCGCGCCCTAAGCCTCGAGGTTCTTCCTCGCGTTCTTGATCAGGAGGAAGCAGAGGCCCGCGAAGACGAGCGCGCCGAGAATTTCACCGGGAATGCCGTTCTTGATCGCCGGATAGAAATTCTGTCCGATGTCGAGCTTCTCCAGAAGCGTCGGCTTGTCCATGTGGAGGACGGTGTCTCCGAAGAACGCCACCACCGCGATCAAGACGCCGCCCAGGGAGCCTCCCGCGACGAGGCCCGTCGCGTACAGCATTCCGGAAGACAGCTCGCTCTCTTCCTTCTTGTGTCGCATCTTGTCCGCGAGCGCCTTCATCATGCCGCCGATCCAGATCGGGAGCGTGGTCGAGAGCGGGAGGTAGGCGCCGACCGCCCACGAAAGCGCGTGCGCGCCGGCCATCTGCGCCATGAACGCGAGGAAGACGCCGACGAGGACGGGCGCCCACGGCAGGTTCTGCGCGAGAAGGCCCTTGATGATCGTGGCCATGAGCGTGGCCTGCGGCGCGGGGAGCGCCGAGGTGCCGATGCCGTGCGCTTCGCCGCCCGCGTATGTGCGATCGAGGAGGAAGAGCGTGCCGCCGATGACGAGCGTCGAGACGAGGACGCCGATGATGAAGCCGATCTGCTGGCGACGCGGAGTCGCGCCCACGAGATAGCCGGTCTTCAGGTCCTGGGAAGTCGCCCCCGCGTTCGCGGCCGCGATGCACACGAGCGCGCCCACGCAGAGGGCGACCGACTGGTACACCTCGCCGGTGCGGCCGATCAGGACGAAGACGACGCACGTCCCCATGAGGGTCGCGATCGTCATGCCCGAGATCGGGTTCGAGGACGTGCCGATGATGCCGACGATCCGGCTCGCCACGGTCACGAAAAAGAAACCGAAGACGACGACGAGAAGCGACATGACGAGAGAGCCAGGGAACGGTCCGTGCGGAAATCCGGGAAGGACCGCGATGATGAGCGCGAGGACGATCGAACCCACCACGACGATGCCCATCCCGAGATCGTCGTCCGTGCGTACCTTTTTCGAACCGTCCGAGCCGGCTCCGAAGCTCTTCACGGACTCCCGGAACGCTCCGATGATGGTGGGCATGGTCTTGACGAGCGTCATCACGCCCGCGCAAGCGACCGCGCCCGCGCCGATGTACCGCACATAGGCGCGATAGATCCATTCGGCGTGCGAGTGGCCCGCGCGCCAGCCATCCCCGAACCCGAGGTTCTTGAGGTCCTGGACGAGGCGCGTCTCGGGCACGAAGATGGAGATGAGCGGAATGAGGGCGAGCCACGAGAGAACGCCGCCCGAGGCGAGCTCGCCTGCGATCTTCGGGCCGATGATGTAGCCGAGGCCGAGATACTCGGGTGTGACGGCGCAAGACAGCGTCGCGTCGGGGATTCGGCCGGTCTTGTCGGTCCGGAACCACGTCGCCGTCTCGTTCCAGAGCCCGACGATGCCGTACAGGAACTTGTAGAGCATCGAGATGCCGACGCCCGCGAACACCATCTTCGCGAGATCGCCGCCTTTCTCCCCCGCGATGAGCACGTCGGCGCACGCGGTGCCTTCCGGGTACGGCAGGTTTCCGTGCTCCTTGACGATGAGCGGCCGGCGGAGCGGGATCATGAAGAGGACGCCGAGGGTGCCCCCGATCGCGGCGAGCAGGAAGATGACGGAGTATTTGAAGTAGTCCGCCCCGTTCGAAAGGAAGAGGAGCGCGGGGACCGTGAAAACGACGCCCGCCGCGACGGATTCGCCCGCCGAGCCGATCGTCTGCACCATGTTGTTCTCGAGGATCGTGGACTTTCCGAGCTTCTTGAAAACCGCGATCGAGAGCACCGCGATCGGCACCGACGCGGAAACCGTGAGGCCTGCCCGCAGCGCGAGATAGACCGTGGCCGCGCCGAAGATGATGCCGAAGAACGATCCGAGAAGGATCGCCTTCAGCGTGAACTCCGGGACGTCCGCTTCCGCCGGGATATACGGCTTGAAGTCCTGCCCGCTGCCGGGTGCGCTCATTCCGTCTGTCCTCCTCACGTCATCTGGAAACTGGCGGGGAGTCTGACATTCCCCGAGGGGCCTTGTCGAACGCGGCCGGGTGGATGAGGCCTATACTGTCCGTTGCCCGGGCCATCGCGATCCATTCCGGATTCACGAGTCCGAGTTGTCTCCCCAGGAGGGCCCCCATGAACCCCACTGTCCTCGTCCTCGCGGACGATCTGTTCTGGAAAACCAAAATCGAGCACACGCTGAAGTCGGCGCAGGCGACGGGCGTCTTCATCGACAAGTCGGACCAGCTCGCCGGCAAGGCCGACCCGCGCTCCGTGGGTCTCGTCATCGTCGACCTCGCGCTCCGCGACGACCCGTTCACGGCCATCGCGACCCTGAAGAAGGGCGCGAAGACGAAGGGCATCCCGGTCGTCGGCTACTACGAGCACGTCCGGAAAGATCTGCTCGAAAAGGGCGGGAAAGCCGGCTGCGACCAGGTCCTCGCCCGCGCGTTCTTCTCACAGCACCTCGGCGACATCGTCATGAAGTACGCGCTGCCCGGCGGCGTCCGCGCCGAAGAGGAAGAGACCGACCTGCCCGAGGAGTAAATGAGCAGCTCCCGCCGCCGCTTCCTGAAGACCGCCGCGGCGGCAGGCGTCGCCGCCACCCTCCCGTCTTCCCCCTTCGAAGAAATACTGCAGGCGCAGAGCCCCGGCCAACCCGGCTCGGCTCCCGCTGTCGACGGCTACGTCCTCGTAACGTCCGCGAACGGTGTCGAGGCCGCGAAGGCCACGCGCCAGGCGCTCATCCAGGGCTACGACCCGCTCGACGCCGCGATCGTGGGCGT
>JARXKK010000039.1 GCA_030278895.1 Acidobacteriota bacterium | reverse complement strand
CCGTTCGCACCGCCCAGCGCAGCTTGGCGGCGGTGGAGCGGGGATTCGCGCGGCGCTCCTCGGGCGAGGCGCGGACGACTTCGCGGGAGATCTCCGTGTAGGCGCCGTCCGCGAGTCCCGCCGCGAACGCCTTCTTCACGAGGCGGTCCTCGCCCGAGTGGAACGTCAGGATCGCGACGCGTCCGCCGGGGGCGAGGCAGAAGGGAAGGTCACGCAGGAAAGCGCCGAGCGCCGTGAGCTCGTCGTTGACGAGGATGCGGATAGCCTGAAAACTCCGCTGAAGAGAGGATTTTTTTGCTTCGGACGCCCGAGAGTCCGTTCGCCCCTGGTAGGCGGACTCCACGGCAGCCGCGACGTCAGAGGTTCGGAGAAGAGGAAGAGAAAGATTTCTTTGAAGGTGAATAGGGGTCTCGCAGCGGCGCGCTTCGATCGTTGCATGCAGCGAGGCGGCGATGCCCGCCGCCTCGGGCTCGTCTCCCCACTTTCTAAGAAAATCTTCTATTTCTTCTCTCTTCATCCGAAGCAAAAGACCTCCCGCCGGTTGCCCCCGCTGCGGGTTCATTCGGAGGTCGAGAGGGACATCGTGTTTCCACGAAAAGCCGCGGCTCGGGTCGTCGAGCTGCATCGAGGAGACGCCGAGATCCGCGAGGATCACGTTCGCGCCGCGCGGGTGGCCCTCCGTCTCGAGGAGCTTCCGGAGGCCCGCGTAGTTGCGCCTGACGCAGCGAACCGCGTCGGGCTCTCCGCACTCCGCCGCGAGAGCCTCGAGCCTCGCCGCGGCCCTCGGCAGCTCGATGGGGTCCACGTCCATCGCGAGAAGCCGGCCGCCGGGCAGGATCCTCTTCAGGAGCTCCGACGCGTGGCCGCCGAAACCGAGGGTCGCGTCCACCGCGAGGTCGCCCGGCTTGGGTTCGAGGGCCGCGAGGACCTCCCGTGCGAGCACCGGGACGTGGCTGCCCGCGGGCGTCTTGCCGGATGCGAGGACCTTCTCGCGCTCCTCCGGGAAGCGCGCGGCGTCGAGCTCCTTGTACTTCTCGGAGAACGCGCGCGGGTTCGTGCCCCGGTAGCGCGGCCGCCGCCGCGGCTTTTCCGCGCCAGGCGGTTCGTCCGTCACTTCGGCAGGTCGAGCGGCTTGCCCGTCGCGTCTGGTACCGCCACGCCGAGCCAGAGGCCGACCGTCGGCGCGAGGTCGTACGGCGTCGTCGCGGCGTCCGAGGCGCCGGATTTCACCGCGCCCCAGAACACGAGCGGGACGTGGATGTCGTACTCCCAGTGGGTGCCGTGCATCGCGCCGCGGCCCGGGTTGAACGAGCTCATGACGCCGTAACGCGGGATGACGAATGCGTCCCCGGAGCGCTCGCGGTCGAAGTCATTGCGGACGAACGTCAGTGTCGGCGTCTCGGGCCAGGCGGCCTGCGCGGAGACGAGGACGACGTCCTCGACCTCTTCGTCCCATGCCTGCTTGACGACCCTCGGGAGAACGCGGTCCACGTCGGCGGCCGTCACCGGCGAGCCGGCGGGCCCGCACGCGCCCGCGACCGTCTTGAACGGGAAGGACGCGCGGCTGTAAAAGAGGTTCCAGCCGTCCATGGCTCCGATCACCTTTGCCGTGCGGTCGAGGCAGAGTGCGTCGCCCAGGAGGCGGTTCAGGCGCTCGCGGTCGTTGTTCAGCGTGTCGCGGCCCGTCTCGATGCGGCCGCCCTTTGCCGTCTTGTCGAGGGCCCGCGCGACCTCCGGCATCATCGGGAAGCCGTGGTCCGCCGACAGCGCGACGAGAACGGTGCCCTTCGGGTAGTTCGCGTCGAGAGCGTCGAGGACGCGGCCGATCTGGAGGTCGAGGCGGCGGAGCGCGTCGCGCGATTCCTCGCTCTCGTCGCCGTAGTCGTGCGCGACGGGATCGTGGCCCGAGAAGGAGATCGCGAGGAGATCGGGCGCGTCGCCGTGCCCGAGCTCGTAGCCAGCGTCGTTCAGGAACGCGAGCGCGAGATCGGCGGTCAGCTCGTCGATCAGCGGGCTGCGATAGATCCCGCCGAAGTACCCGAAGGCGCCGCCGGCCGGAACGCGGCCGTAGGTCGAGAGGTCGTGGCCGAAGCCGAGACCGAGCGTCGGGTACTGAAAGCGCGCGATGACGTTCAGAGGCACCGCCGTGGGGACGGGCCTGGCGCCCGGCGCGTTCATCGGCTCGGGCAGCTTCTCCCAGACGAGGCCGAAGCGCGCGGGGAGCATCCCGCCCGCCTTCGTGTCGTTGAACTTCTTCACGATCGCGGTTGCCGCTGCGGACGGTTTGTAGGCGGTGGAGGTCTGGAATCGCCCGGCCTCGCCGTCGTACCAGTAGACGGCGTGGGCCGGGTTCTTCCCGGCAAGGAAGATCGCGCCGCGGTCCTTCGCGGAGACGGACACGACGCGCGCCGCGGGGATCTTCTCGACGAGCCGGTCGCCGAGAGTCGGGATGCGCAGGTTGGCCGGCCCCGCGATCTTCTTCCCGGAGGCGTCCTTCTGGTCGGTGCAGTAGACGTTTCGGAGCGTGCCATCCTCGCCCTGCTCGAACCAGCTGTTCAGGACGATCCCCGTCACGCGCGGAGGCGCGCCCGTTCCGAGGGCAGCGTGGCCGGGGCCCGTCTCGGTGTTGATGTGCTGGTACCGCGCGCCGCGCGCGACCCAGCCCTCGTCGAGGAGGCGCTTGAGGCCCGCCGTGTAAATCGAGCGGTAGCTCTCGAGGCGTGCCCACGAAAGGCCGTCCACCGAGATCACGACGGCGAGTTTCGGCTTCGCGGGCGCCGGCGCGGGGCCGGCAGCGCCCGGGAGGGCCTGAAGGGCGAGGGCGACCGCGAAGACGGGGGCGGACAGTACGGAGCGCGGGCCTCGAATCATGTGCCTATCCTGCCATGCCCGGAGAGGCCGGTGCGCCGGGGCGTAAAGTCTGCGTGAAATCGGCGTGAATTTCCTCTGATATTCTTCCCCGCGCCGTGTTTCAGCTGTTCCCTCGCGAGGAGACCTTCCTCCCGCAGTTCGCGCGCGCCGCCGAGATCATTCTCGAGGCTGCGACCGCGCTCGACGCGCTCGCGGCTGATTTCACGGACGTGGAGCTGAAGGTCGCTCACATCAAGCACCTCGAGCACGAGGGCGATCAGGTCGCGCACCAGACGTTCGGGCTGCTCTCGCGCACGTGGATCACCCCGATCGACCGGGAGGACATTCACGCGCTCGTGAAGGCACTCGACGACGTGCTCGACTTCATCGACGCGGCGGCGAACCGCTTCGTGCTCTACAAGATTCCGGGGCCGCGCCCGGGTCTCAAACAGGCGACCGAGATCCTCGTTCAATCGGCGGTCGCGATCCGGCGCGCGAGCGGGCTCCTCGGCGACCTCAAGTATTCCGCGACGATCCTCGAAATCTGTGTCGAGATCAACCGCCTGGAAAACGAGGCCGACGCGCTGAACCGCATCTCGATCGGCCGGCTTTTCGACACCGAGAAAGACCCGATCACCCTCCTGAAATGGAAGGAGATTTACGAGGTCCTCGAAGAAGCCACCGACCGCTGCGAGGACGTCGCGAACGTCTTCGAGCAGATCGTCCTGAAGTCCTCCTGAGCCTCGCGCGGCGCCGATGAGCTTCGTTCTCTTCGTCGTATTCGTCGCGCTCGCCTTCGACTTCATCAACGGCTTCCACGACGCGGCGAACTCCATCGCGACCGTCGTCGGAACGCGCGTCCTGACGCCGAAGAAGGCGGTGGCGTGGGCGGCCTTTTTCAATTTCGTGGCGGCCTTCTCGCTCGAGACGCGCGTCGCCAAGACGATCGGCAAGGACATCGTGAATCCAGCCGTCGTCGATCCCATCCTCATCTTCGCGGCGCTCGTCGGCGCGATCGTCTGGAATCTCCTGACGTGGTGGTGGGGTCTTCCGTCTTCCTCCTCGCACGCCCTGATCGGGGGGTTCGCGGGAGCAGCCGTCATGAAGGCGGGGCCGGGGGCCCTGATGCCGCACGGGATCGGGAAGACGGTGATCTTCATCGTGCTGTCACCGCTCCTCGGGTTCGGGCTCGGATTTGTCTTCTTCCTGATCGTCGCCTGGGTCTTCCGGCGGGCGCGGCCCGAGCCGCTGGACCGCGGCTTTCGGAAGGTCCAGCTCGTGTCGGCGGCGGCTTTCTCGTTCGGCCACGGGATGAACGACGCCCAGAAGACGATGGGAATCATCGCCGTGCTTCTTTATTCGGCGGGCTACTTGAAGGCGATGGAGATTCCCTTCTGGATCGTCCTCATCTGCCATGCGGCGATCGGCCTCGGTACTCTCTCGGGCGGCTGGCGCATCGTGCGCACGATGGGGATGCGCATCACGCCGCTGAAGCCCATCGGCGGCTCGTGCGCCGAGTTCGCGGGGGCGGTGACGCTCATCGGCGCCTCGCTCGGCGGCGTGCCCGTCTCGACGACGCACACGATCACGGGCGCGATCATGGGAGTGGGGTCGGTCAGGCGCTTCTCGGCAGTCCGATGGGGCGTCGCCCGTTCCATCGTGACGGCGTGGATCCTGACGATTCCGGCTGCCGCCGCCGTCGCGGCCCTCGTGTGGCTCGTCCTGTCGGCGCTGATGCGCTGAGGCTCGGATTCGTCCTGGCGGTCTGACTCAGCGCTTCGGCTTGTCCGGATCGGGATCCGAATCGTCCACGGGCCGCCGAACGCCGAGCTTCGGAGCGGCCTTCTGCGTCCGGCGGCGCGGGTGAAAGATCTTTCCGAGCTCCTTGTTGAGCGGATTGTCGCGGTGGAGAAACGAGAGCGTAGGGGCGGACCGGACGCCGATCTCATCCTGGAAGGCGAGAAGAATCGCGCTTCTCGGGCTCTCCTTGAGTCCCCTCTCGAGGGCGGAGACCATCAGCGAGCGCACGCGCGCGGCCTGCCAGATCTTCGCGAGGTTCAGGTAGTGCTCGCCCTTGTGCGGCTCGAGCTGGATCGCGACCTCGCAGAAGCGTGACCCTTCGTCCGTCTGCGAGGACGTCGTCAGCGCGAGGCACAGGCCGTAGTACGAGAAGCACACGGCCGGCGTTCTCTTGCGCGCGCCGAGTTGATCGATGCCGCGCGCGGTTTTCACTTCCTCGCTCAGGACCTCGGTTTCCAGCGAGAAGAGCTTATAGGCCTCGCCGAGGAGCACGAGGCCGCGGGCGTAACGCTCGGCGCGCGCGGCGTCGATCCCGAGGCGCATCAATTCCATGGGATCGGCCGTTGCGGCCTCCGCGAGCACCTGCGCGGGGACCACGGTTCGTTCGCGCATTTTCGTCCTCTTCCCGGAGGCGAGTCTCAGGCGTCCGAGGGCGCCCCGTCAAGCGCGCGCGCAGGCGCGTCGGGTATCGTCACACGATGCGGACGCTTCATCTCGCGAAGGGACGCGACGCGTCGACACGCCGGCGCCACCCGTGGCTGTTTTCGGGCGCGGTCGCCCGGGAGGAAGGCGTGTCGCCCGACGGAGCCGTCGAGGCGCGGGACGCCGCGGGCGCCTTTCTCGCGCGCGGATTCGCGTCGCCCGCCTCGGCGATCGTCGCGCGCTTCTGGACGTTCGAGGACCGCACGCTCGACGCGGAGTTCGTCCGTGCGCGGGTGCAGAGCGCGATCGACCTCAGGCGGCGCGTCGTGCCGCCCGAAACGGACGGCTACCGGGTCGTAAACGCCGAGGGCGACTTCCTGCCTGGCCTCGTCGTGGACCGGTTCGGCGGCGTTCTCGTGGTCCAGGCGTCCACGGAAGGCACCGACCGCGCCCGGCCTCTCTGGCTGCCTCCGCTCCTCGAGGCATTTCCGGGAGCAGCCGTCGTCCAGAAGAACAGCCTGCCGTCGCGGAAGGCAGAAGGGCTGCCGCAGGGCGACGAGCTTCTCGCCGGCGACGCGCTGCCCGAACGGGCCGCGTTCCTCGAGCGCGGGCTCTCCTTCGTGGCCGAGGTCTCCGCGGGCCAGAAGACGGGCTTCTTCCTCGATCAGCGCGAAAACCGCCACGTCGTGCGGTCCCTTGCGGCGGGCCGGAGTCTGCTCAACCTCTTCTCCTACTCGGGCGCCTTCGGTGTCGCGGCCCTCGCGGGCGGTGCGACGCGGGTGGCCCACGTCGACGTCTCCGGCGCCGCGCTCGAGCTGGCGCGGGAGAACCACCGCAGGAACGGACAGCCCGTCGGCGGGGCCGACTCCCGCGTGGAGACGCGCGAGGCCGATGTCTTCGACGACCTCCGGGCGCGCGTCCAGGCCGGCGAGAGCTGGGACTTCATCGTGACGGACCCGCCCGCTTTCGCGAAGAGGAAGGCCGACGTGGACAAGGCGTGCCGCGGCTACAAGGACATCAACCGCCTCGCCTTCCAGCTTCTCGCGCCGGGAGGGCTTCTCCTCGCGTGCTCCTGCTCGGGCCGCATCTCCCCCGATCTATTCCAGAAGGTGATTTTCGCGGCCGCGCTCGACGCGCGCCGCCCGGCGCGCCTCCTCGAGAGGCGTGGGGCGGGGCTCGACCATCCCGTCTCGATCGACTGTCCCGAGGGCGACTACCTGAAGGCGTTTCTCCTCTCCGTGTGACGCTTCGGCTGGCACGGACCCTGCTAAACGCATGAAGATGTCTCGAACGCGAGCCCGGTTCGCCGTCCTTCTCGCGCTGTCGTTGGCCGGACGGTCCGCGTTTACGCAGGTGCCCGAGGACGCGCCGCGCGTCTCGGGGTCGGTCGAGACGTCCGTCCTCGAGCTCGACGTCGTTGTAACCGATAAAGACGGAAAGCCGGTCTCCGGCCTCGGGCCCGCCGATTTCGAAGTGCGCATCGCCAAACGGCCTGTAGAGATCACGAACTTCTACGAAAGAAAGCCTGCTCCCGGCCCGCTCCCCGCCGGCGGTCCCGCCCCTGAGGGCGAAAAGCCGCCGGTTACGGAACTGGCGCCGGTCGCCGGGGCCGATCGGCAGCTCCGACACCTCGTCCTCTTCCTCGACCGGCTGGAGCTGCCGGACAAGGGGAAGAGCGAGGGCACGTTCGGGTCCCTCCGGACTCTCGTCAGAAACACCCTCGGGCCGGGCGACGAGGCCATGATCGTGACGTGGGAGCGGTCGCTGAGGTCCGTGCTTCCGTTCACGTCCGATCTCGCGGCGCTCGAACGCGTCCTCGGCGCGCAGGAAGCGCTCAGCCGCAGGATGCCCTGGGAGGCGAGTGCCATCGACCGGCTCTCGGACGACGCCGCGTGGTTCTCGTCGTATCCGCCAGGAGCGACCTCCGACGGCACCGAAGCTAGCCGGCGCGCCCTGGCCGCCCAGGCCTATGGGGAAATGAAGGCAAAAGCGTCTGCTCTCAGGGCGATTCTCTCGACGCTCGGGGGCTTGCCGGGACGGAAGATCCTCGTTTTCGCGAGTCACCGATTCTCCAGGCTGGCAGGGCTCGAGTTCCTCATCCGTCCGCGGGCGATGTACGGGGAGATTCCCGGCTACGCGCAGGAATTCAACGCGCGGGGGCTCATTGAATCGGTGACGACGGCGGCGAACGCGAACGGCGTCACGCTCTACCCGGTTTTTCCCGCCGGATGGCCGGACGATGCGGGCGCAGGAATCTCGGCGGCGAATCCCCCCTCCTTGAATCCGCAGAGCAACAGCGCGCTCGCCGGCGCGAGTGGGGACATGATCGTGATGAACGAAGCGGATGCGCTCGACACTCTGTCCGAGAGCACGGGCGGGCGCACCGGCATCGGGTTCAAGGACATTGGAGACCTCGTCCCGCGCATCCAACGTGACCTCGACTTCTCGTACTCGGTCGGCGTCGCGGCGACGCTCGGGAAGCCGGGGCGCGACCTGGCCGTGGACGTGAAGACAAAAGACCGGCGGCTCGTGGTCCGCGCGCGCCGCTCGGTCGTGGAGAAGTCACCCGAGACCCGAATCAAGGATCGCGTCCTCTCCAACCTGTTCCGCCCCGATTCGTCCTCGCGTCTCGCGATCTCTCTCGCGAGCACCGCGCCCGAGACGAAGAAGCGCCGAACGACGCTCCTGCTGCCGATCCGGGTTCCGATCGGCGGACTCGCCCTCGTGCCCTCGGCGGGCGGTTTCAGCGGGGCCTTTTCCGTGTTCGTCGCCTCCGCCGCGGCGGACGGCCGCTTCTCGGACGTCACGCAGCAGAGGCGGCCCTTCGAAATCGCGCGTGCCGAGTTCGCGAAAGCGAAGACCGGTCATTTCACCTACCAAGTCCCCGTCGTCCTCGGCTCGCCCGAAGCGCGCGTTTCGATCGGCGTCTTCGACGAGATCGGGAGGGACGCGGGATTCCTTCTCGTCGACGTTTCCGGCGGGATCGCGACGGTCCGTCGATAATCGCGGCGTCCATGCCGCCCCCCATCGTCGCTCTCGTCGGTCCGGTTCCACCCTGGCGGAGCGGAATCGCGGATCAGACGCTGCGCCTCGCGCGCGCGATGGCGCATCTGGGAGTCGCGCCGCGGGTTTTCACTTTTCGTCGGATGTATCCGCGGTTTCTCTATCCGGGGAAGGGGACCGGGGATTTCTTAGAAGGGGAAGAAGGGCCAGCGCTCGCCACGCTCGACGGTCTGAATCCGTTCTCCTTCTATTCCACTTCTAGGAAAATCCTGATCTCCGGTCCCTCTCTCGTCGTCATCCCCTGGTGGACCGCGTACTTCGCCCCGCACGTCCTTCTTCTTCTTTCCGGGCTCTCCCGCGGCTCTTCGTCTTCCTCTTCCCGCCCGACGACTCTGCTCCTCTGCCACAACGTGTTCGACCACGAGCCGCATCTCTTCACCGATGCGCTGACGCGAGCGGTTCTGCGGCGGGCGGACCGGTTCGTCGCGCAGAGCGCGCGGAACGCAGGCGAGATCCTGCGCGTCCGCCCGGGCGCGCGCGTCGAGATCGTGCCGCATCCCTCCGAGCCGCGGGCGGTGATTCCCGACCGCGCTGCCGCGCGGGCGAGGCTGGGAGTGCCGGTCGACGCTCCCGTTTTCCTCTTCAGCGGGCTCCTCAGGCCTTACAAGGGCTGGGACGTCCTTCTCGACGCTTTCCCAGCGGTTCGGAAGGAGTTCCCCGCAGCGCTCCTCGTGCTCGCGGGCGAGCCCTGGGGCGAGGCGCGCGATCTGGCGACCCGGGCCCCGGCCGGCGTCCGGCTCGAGCTCCGGTACCAGCCGGAGCAGGAACGCGCCGAGTGGTTCGCCGCGTGCGACGCGGTCGTCTGTCCGTACCGGAACGCGACCGGCTCGGGAATCGCCGCGGATGCGCTCGCGTTCTCGCGGCCCGTGATCGGCACGTCCGTGGACGGCCTGAGCGGGATCGTCGAGGACGGAACGAGCGGCCTCCTCGTCCCGCCCGGCGACGCCGCGGCGCTCGCCTCCGCGATGGTCCGGTTCGTGCGCGAAGGTCTGGGCCCGCGCCTTTCGGCCGGAGCCGCGCATCGCCGCGCGGTCTTCACACCTGAAGAGCACGCGCGACGGGTCCTCGCGGCGGGAGGCATCGACGTATGAGATCCTTCGCGCGATGGGCTCCGTGCGCATGTTCCGCGACCGCGTCGTCTCCATGGAGCAGACGCAGGAAATCGGCGAGAAGCACATTGGTCTCCTGGGCGCGCTCGCGGCCGAGGCGTTGCCGGGCTTCGCCGTCGCGGCGCACGGTCTCGAGCACGAGCGTGACCACTACTGGCTCTCCCTCTCGAATGCCGAAACCGGCGCGACGTGCCGCGTCGCCTTCACGCGCATGTTCCTTTCGGACGCGGGCCGGCTTCCCGCCGTCGTCGCCGACGAAAAGGCCGGGGTGCGGGAGCAGATCGTCGCGTGCATCCGCGCACAGGCGGGTCGCGCCGAAATTCTCGTCACCGTCGCGGGCCTCCTGACCGAGGAGGAGCGTGCCGAGCGCGAGGAAATCGACTCCGAGTGGCGCAAGAAGAACGAAGCCGCCCTCGCGGCCAAGCGCGCCGAGGACGAGCGCCGGGCCCGCGAAAGGCAGCGCCAGAAGCAGCAGGAAGAAGCGCGGCGCCAGTCCCAGCGCGAGCGGGAAAAGCGCGAGCGAGCCGCGGCCGGTGGCCCGGCGGGCCAGTCGCCGCAGGGCGAAGGCGCGCGCGCGGGCCGGAGGCGCCGCCGGGGGCGAGGCGGAGCAGGAAGCAGCGCGGCAAGCCAGCCGGGAGGAGGCGCGGACGGAGGCCGGGCGCAGCAGCCTCGTCAGCCTCAAGTCGCGCGCGCGGCGGGTCCTGCGCCGGGGCCTCGCCCCCAGAGTCCGCTGCGTTCCGCGCAGCCTGCCGGCGCTCCGCCTTCCGAGGGCGGCCAGGCCGAGGGCGCGGGCGGCGGCGGACGTCGCCGCAGGCGGAGGGGCCGCGGTCGCGGCGGCCCGGGCGGACCCAGGCCGGGCGGGACGTCGCCTCCCGGAGCTGGGCCTGCAGGCGGATCAAACCAGGGTTAGAAGGCCGCGCGTCAGAGGACGTCGCCGCAGTGCGGGCAGAAGACGAACCCTTCGGCGTTCTCGTGCCGGCAGGAGACGTCCACCGCTTGCGGAAGTCCCGCGTTCGCGGGCTCGACGAACGGGTGCAGCCGGACGCGCACGCCGTGCGTATCCGCGGCCAGGAGCTCGACGCGGCGCCACACGGGGCCGTCCGGCCCGTTCGCTTCGATGACGAAGCCCTCGGCGCGGCGGCAGCATTCCTGGAACCACCCGGCGAGCGGACCGAGAAAGGCGGCCGAGAGCCGGCGCGTGATGGCCGGGTGATCGGCGTCGAATGTGCGGAGAAACGCGCCGTGCGTGTTCGTCCCGAGCTCGAATTCCGTCGCGCCGAAGCGCAGGGCCTCGGCGAGAAGCGCGCGGCCGAGCCGCTCGATGGGATCGTCGGGAACCGAACGGGGCACCGCGGCGCCGCTCGTCGGAACGGCCGGCGCGGGCGGGACCGGCGTGGTTCCCGCCGCCCGGCCCTCGAAGCTCTCGATCAGGTCCTCGAGAACCGGGTCCGGCGTCACGTAGAGGTCCACCTCGAAGCCCGTGGCGGCCGCGAGGTTCCGCAGCAGGACGAGATTGCGCGGATCGCACGTGGCAACCATCAGGCGCTTGCCCGAGAGGGCGAACGGGAAGGCGCGAAGGCGCCGCCTCTCCTTCGCGGGAAGGCAGTCGACGATGTCGGGGTCCGCGCTCGCGAGTGTCGCGCGTGAAACCCCGGGGAGGCCGTATGCCTGAGAGAGAGCGGCCGTGAGGACTTCCTCGGTCACCGCGCCCGTCGAGAGGAGGGCCCTCTCGATCGTGCCGCCGTATGTCTTCTGCCAGGTCGAGGCACGGCTCAGCCGGCGGACCGTGAGGTCGCCGGCCTCCGCCAGGACGTCTCCGACTCCGAGTGGGACAGCCATCGCCGCCGGTAAGTTTACCTTCAAGAGCCCGAGGGGAAGTACTCGCGCCAGCGCCTGTCGACGAGCGCGGTCGTCGACGGGTCGGCTTCCACGGCCTTCGGCATCCACGGCTTGGTCCGGGCGTCGATCACGACGGGCGGCGCGAAGGCGACGTGGTTCCGCACGAGCTCCCGCCGGCCGTGCACGTCCGCGGCGGGCTCGAATCGCGTGAAGACGTTCCACAGGAACGAGCGGTCGTCCTTCGCGGCCGCCGTGGCGTCGTCCGCGAGGACGATGAGGGGCCACCCCGCGACCGAAGGGTCGGTCACGATGCGCTCGGCAAAGGCGCGGTCGTCCGCGAACGACGGCCCGTCGACGACGAGGACGCCGGCGCAGAAGACCGCCGCCGTCCGCGCGCCCGCGGGCAGATCGCCGCGGAATTCCCGCGGCAGATCGCGGATCGCGTCTCCGAGGCCGAGGAGGACGCCCTTGCTGCCCTCGTTCACCTTCGGGCCCGTGTAGTCGAGCGTGTCCATCGCGAGGTTGCCGAAGAGGAAGAGGTCCGACTCGAACCTGCAGCGCGCGAGAACGTGCTCGAGGAGGCCGCGGAAATCGCGCAGGTCGCGGCGGGTGTCGGTCACGATGAGGAACTTCGTGAGCGCGAGCTGGCCTTCGCCGAGGATCCGGAAGGCCGAGTTCATGGCTTCGCGCGGGTAACGGTCGCGGACGACCGCCGCGGCCAGCGAGTGGAAGCCGGTGTCGCCGTAACTCCAGAGATCGACGACCGACGGCATCACGAGGGGAAACAGGGGAGAGAGCAGCTCCTGGAGGAAGTCGCCGATGTAGAAGTCCTCCTGCCGGGGCTTGCCGACGACCGTGGCCGGGAAGATCGCGTCGCGCCGCCGGTAGACACGCGCGACGTCGAAGACCGGGTAGTCGTGCTTCAGCGAGTAGTAGCCGTAGTGGTCGCCGAAGGGGCCTTCCGGCATCCGGGTTTTCGGAGCCACGGATCCCGTGAGCGCGAATTCCGCGTCGGCGACGAGTCGATGCGGATGATCGGGCACGCCCGTCATCGGGAGCTTTTTTCCGAGGAGAAGCGAGGCGACGAGGAGCTCGGGCAGGCCTTCGGGCAGCGGCGCGATCGCGGCCAGGATGAGGGCCGGCGGGCCTCCGAGGAAGATCGTGACGGGAAGAGCGGCGCCGCGTGCCTCGGCCTCGTGATAGTGGAACCCGCCGCCCTTCCCGATCTGCCAGTGGATGCCCGTCGTCTTCGGGCCATGGATCTGGATGCGGTACATCCCGAGATTCGATTCGCGGCGGGCGGGATGCTCCGTGTAAACGAGGGGCAACGTGAGAAAAGGGCCCCCGTCTTCCGGCCATTGCGTGAGCGCGGGTAGACGCGTGAGGTCCGGGTTGTTCTCGACGACGTCCGTGACGGGAGCCGAGCGGGAGGAAGTCGTTCCGACGCGGAGGGCGCTTCCGAAGAACGAGCGGAACGCCCAGAGCTTCCCCGGCGTCGGCGGCAGAAGCTCGGTGGCCGCGCGCGCCGCCGTCTCGACGAATTCCCGCGGCTTTCTTCCGAACGCAAGCTCGAGGCGCTTCGCCGTGCCGAAGAGGTTCGTCACGACGGGGAAGTCCGCGCCCTTCGGACGCCTGAAGAGGAGCGCGGGACCGCCCTCTTCGATCACGCGGCGGTGGATCTCCGGAATTTCGAGCCGCGGGTCCGCCTCGGCCTCGACGACGGCGAGGTCGTTCTCCTTGCGGAGCTCGTCGAGGAATGCGCGCAGGTCTTTCAGGCGAACTTGTCCGTCGCGGCGACGAGGGCGCGGGTGTTCGGCGGCTCCCAGGCGCTGTGGCCGGCGTCGGGCGAGATCACGAAGTCCGCCTCGGGCCACGCGCGATGCAGCGCCCACGCGCTGAAGATCGGGCATACGACGTCGTAGCGCCCCTGCACGATCACGCCGGGGATGTGTCGGATTTTCCCGGCCTCCGCGAGGAGCTGGCCGTCCTCTTTCAGGAATCCCCGGTTCGCGAAGTAGTGCGCCTCGATCCGCGCGAAGGCGAGCGCGAACTCGTCTTCCTCGTAGTGCCCCGTGAACGAGGCGTCCGGAAGCAGCTTCGACGTCGCGCCCTCCCAGCCGCTCCAGATCTTCGCCGCCGCGAGCCGGACGGCGGGGTCGTGGCTCGTGAGCCGCTTGTGGTACGCGGCGACGAGATCTCCGCGCTCGGCTGTGGGAATGTGCGCGAGGTAGGGCTCCCAGGCGTCCGGGAAAAGGATCGACGCGCCCTCCTGGTAGAACCAGTCGATCTCCTTCTTGCGCAGCAGGAAGATGCCGCGCAGGACGAGCTCCGTCACGCGGTTCGGGTGCTTCTCGGCATACGCGAGCGCGAGCGTCGAGCCCCACGAGCCGCCGAAGACCTGCCAGCGCGCGATTTCGAGGTGCTCACGGAGCTTCTCGATGTCGGACACGAGATCCCACGTCGTATTCGCTTCGAGGCTCGCGTAGGGGGTGCTCTTTCCGCAGCCGCGCTGGTCGAACATCACGATGCGGTACTTCTCGGGGTGGAAGAAGCGGCGCACCTTCGGATCCGAGCCGCCGCCGGGGCCGCCGTGGAGGAACACGACGGGCTTCCCCTTGGGGTTTCCGCTCACCTCGAAGTAGAGCGTGTGGACGTCCGAGACCGCGAGCATCCCCTGGCGGATGGGCTCGATCGGGGGGTAGAGCCAGTTGACGGGATCCTTGACCGGATGCGACATACAACCTCTTGCCCCTCATCCTGCCAGAGTCGGCGCCGGAGCGCCTCGTCAGCTCCGGGCGAAGGGTGCCGGGAGGTCGGAGAGGCGCGTGCGCTTGAGCCTTTTGAGGAAGTCCGTGCGTGCCGGCTCGAGAAGATCGCCCGCGGGTCCGGCGACCGGAGGAAACGCGCGTTCGAGACCGTCGCGCCGGTCGAGGGCGAGCGCGATGTCGGCAAGCGTGATCTCCGAGGCCGGACGGCCGAGGACGAAACCGCCCTTCCGCCCGCGGCGGCTCCGGAGGAGGCCGCGGTCCGCGAGGCGCCCCAGCACCTTCGAGAGAAACGCCGCGGGAACGCCGGCCGCCTCCGCGATTTCCGTGACGCTGCGCCCGGTTCCCGACGCCCCCCTGGGATCGAGGAGCGGAAGCGCGGCAAGCGCGATCTCCTGAGCGCGCGAGAAGAACATCAACCCTTCGCGAGGAAGGCGTACTGCCCGCTCGTGAGGGGGACGACGGAGAGGCGACCGATGCGGACGAGAGGGGAGCCTGCGAAGAGGGGAAGGGATTTAATTTCTTTGAGTGGAATAGGGCGGGGGAGGGGCTTTCCCGCCCGAATGACGACTCGCGGCTCCGCGGCGTCTTTCGGATTTTCTTCGAAGGCGGTCACGGTCGCGGCGCCGACCGCGGACTTCTCGTCGCCCGTCTGGTAGACGATGACGCGGTCGCCTGTTTTCATCGCCCGCAGATTCTTCAGCGCCACGGGGTTCTTGACACCGGTCCAGACCGTCTCCTTCTCCTTTCTCAGATCTTCAAAGGAGTAATCCCCGGGCTCCGTCTTCACCAGCCAGTCCGCCATCTCGGCCTCCTGTCCTGTCGGCCCCTGTTCTCCTGTCTTCTCAACCGACCTGCCGCAGCGCGTTCGTGATCTTCGTGAAGGCTGCCCGGCTCGCGGGGAAGAGGCCGCCGAAGAATCCCATCACGAGAGAGAAGACGATACCGGTCATGAGGAGCGCCGGCGTGAGTCGGAACGCGAACACGACCTCCGAGAACGTCGCGAAGTTCGTCGTGCCCGTGACGCCCGACAGCGCGAGCTTCACGGCGAGCCACCCCAGGGCGCACCCGAGGAGGCCGCCGAGGAGCGCGAGACAAAGCGACTCGAAGACGAACGAGATCAGGACGGAAAGACGTGAGAAGCCGAGCGCGCGGAGGGTCGCGATCTCGCGCGTCCGCGCGGCCACGGCCGCGTACATCGTGTTCATCGCGCCGAAGCACGCGCCGATCGCCATGACGATCCCCACGAAGAAGCCGAGGAACTTGATCGGCGCCGCGGTCGAGGTCTGGTCGTCGTAGTACTTGCGCTCGACCTTGCCCTCGAGGGCGAGGCGCGCGTCGCCGGCGAGGCCCGCCTGGAACTGGTCGCGCGCGGCGCGGCCCCCCGTCCGTGCGAGGACGGACGAATAGCCGCCCCTCTTGAAGTCCGTGATCATGCCCTCGACGTCCGTCCAGATCTCGCTGTCGGGCGCCGTGCCGCCCGCGTCGAAGATGCCCACGACCGTCCAGCGGTACGCGCCGAAGTGGATCGTCTCGCCCATCGAGCAGTCCTTGAAGCGGCTCGAGATGCCGCGGGAGACGACGACCTCCGACTTCCCGGGCGTGAACCAGCGGCCCTGGACGAGCGTGAGCCCGGGCCGGAGCTTCATCCCCTTCTCGCCGATTCCCCGGATCGTCACGTTCGAGGATCCGCCTTCGCGCTTCTCGAGGTTCAGGACGACGACGAGCTCGGCCGACGCCAACGGCTTGCCGTCCGCGTCGGGCGCGACTCCCGGGAGCGTGAGGATGAGCGGCACCTGGTCGCGCGAAACCCCGGACTGCAGCTCCGACTGCGAGTTCTGCCGGAGCACGAGGACGTTGTTCTCCGAGCCCGACGCCGTGAAGACGCGCGTGAGGCCCTCGCCGAGCGCCATGACACAGAGGAAGACCGCGACGACGAGGCCGATGCCGAGCACCGTGAGGCCCGTCGTGACCTTCCTCACGAAGAGATTCCGGATGTTGTACTTCAGCGGGATTCCGAGCATCTGGCTTCTCCTAGGCGACGAGTCTGAGTCCGTCCGCGATCGGGCGCCGGACGGAACGGATGGCGGGCACGAGGCCGGCGAGAACGCCGACGAGGAGCGTGAGGACGAACGCGGCGGCGAGGACGTCGGGGTAGATCCTGAGGGCGGACGCGAGGCCCGCGAGCGGCGAATAGAGGACGACGGTGCGGAGCGTCGGAAAGAGCGCGAGGTAGGTCCCGAGCCCGGCGGCGGCGCCGAAGAGCGCGAGGAGCACGCTCTCCGAGAGGAGGAGTCCGAAGATCGTCCCCCTCGGGAAGCCGATCGCGCGCAGGACGGCGAGCTCGGTGATCCGCTCGCGCGCCGCCATCGCCATCGTGTTCGCCGCGATCAGGAGGACGACCGCCGCGATGACGGCCGTGAGGCTGCGGAAGAAGAGCTTCACGTTCCCGAGGAGGGCGATGTAGTTGTTCTGGAACTCCTTCTCGGTCTCGGCGCGCGCGGGCGAGGCGGAGTTCTCGAAGAGCGCGTTGATGCGCGGGATGAGGTCGCGCGTCGCCGCGGCGTCCACGGCCTTCACCCAGATCATCGTGTAGCGGCCCGCGCGCGCGGGCAGGGCCTCGTCGATGACCCTCTGGTCGAAGAAGACGGAGGCCTCGCTGTTGCCGCGATAGACCGCCCGGATCGTGAACGTGTACGTGCCGGGCCAGATGTCGCCGGTGAGCGTGATCTGCTGGCCGAGCCGCCAGCCGTACTTCTTCATGAGGAGCTGGCCGACCATGAGCCCGCGTCGGTCGCCCTTCCAGGCCTCGATCGAGCCGTCGACGACTCCGGACGAGTCGAAGACGTCGAAGAAAACCTCCGGATCGACGGCGAAGCGCTGGAACATGTTGAAGGACGAGAAGTCCACGTACCGGCCGCCGAACCAGTTGAAGGGCGTCACCGCTTTCACGCCGGGGAGCTGGCGGATCTTCTCGAGGTGGGAAGCGGGCAGGACGTTCGCGATCGAGACCTTGTGCCGCACGGCGAGTCGGTACATCCCGCGGCCCTGCGAGGGGTCGGCGTCCAGCATCGCGACGAACGTCCCGAGGAGGCAGATCACGAAGAACGGGAGCAGGATCGAGCCCACCGTCAGACCCGAGCGCGTCTTCTTGCGCAGCAGGTTCTTGAGGACGAGGGGCAGGAAGCGCATCAGCCGACCTGCCTCAGTCCGTCCGTGATCGAGCGCCGCGCCGAGCGGATCGCCGGGACGACCCCCGCGACGAGTCCGACGAAGACGGCGACGCCGAATCCCGCGGCGAGAACCGATGGAAACAGCTTTATCCCGGCCGCGAACCCCGCCATCGGCGTGTTCATGAGCCAGGCCTTGAAGCCCGGAAACGTGAGGACGAAGAACGCGAGGCCCGCAACGCCGCCGAAGAGCGCGAGGAGGAGGCTCTCGCCGAGGATCATCCCGAGGATCGTGCTCTTCTGGTAACCGAGGGTCCGGAGCACCGCGATCTCCGTGACGCGCTCGCGCGCCGCCATCGCCATCGTGTTCGCCGCGATGAGGAGGATCACGAAGACGATGGCCGTGCAGATCCCCGTCAGCATGAACTTTACGTTGCCGAGCATCGACACGAAGCCGTTCTGGAAGTCCTTCTCGGTCTCGGTCTTCGTCGGCGGGTCGGCGTTCTCGAAGAGCGCGTCGATCTGCTTCGGCAGCCGTTCGACGTCGGCGGCGGACTTGGCCTTCACATAGAACGTCCCGATGCGGCCCTTGACCCTCGGGAGCGCTTCCTCGACGTAGGTCCAGTTGAAAAACAGCGCCGACGCGTTTTCGGCCGTGTAGATCCCACGGATCGTGAGGTCGAGCGTGATCGGATAGATGTCTCCTGTCAGCGTGATCTTCTGTCCGACCTTCCAGCCATACTTCTTCGCGAGCGCATCGCCCACGATCGCTCCGGCCCGGTCGGAGATCCAGTCCGGTGCCGTTCCCTCGATGAACCTTGCTTCGTCGAACACCTTCAGGAACTTCTCCGGCTCGACCCCGAAGCGCGCAAACTGGTTCTTCGCGGAGTAATCAACGTACTTGCCGCCGAACCAGCACCAGATCGACATTTCCTGGATGCCGCCGAGCTGGAAAATCCGCTCGCGATACGCCTCCGGGATGAAGTTCGTCAGAGACACCTTGTGCCGCACGACGAGCCGGTACATCCCGCGCCCTTCGCTCGGGTCGCGCGACAGCGTCTTGAGAAGCGTGCCCATGACGCAGATGACGAAGAGAGGCAGCAGGATCGACCCGAGCGTCAGCAGGGAGCGCGTCTTCTTGCGGAAGAGATTCTTGAAGACGAAGGGGAGGTATTTCATGGGCGCTCCACGGTTTCAGGTCGATGAGGCCGAGATCGCCGCCGCCATGCCGACGGCCTTGCCCTTCTCGGCGTGAACGTCCTCCTTCAGGACGCCCTTGTCGAGATGGACGAGCCGGTGGGCGCGGGACGCCGCCTTCGGGTCGTGCGTGACCATGACGATCGTCTTCTTGAACTCGGAGTTGAGGCGCTCCATGAGGACGAGGATCTCCTCACCGTTCTTCGAGTCGAGATCGCCCGTGGGCTCGTCGGCGACGAGGAGCTTCGGATCGGTCGCGATGGCGCGCGCGATCGCGACGCGCTGCTCCTGCCCGCCCGAGAGCTGCCGCGGGTAATGGTCCATGCGGTCCGCGAGGCCCACGACGGAGAGCGCGAGCTCGGCCTGTTTCCGGCGGCGCGCCCGATTCAGGTTCGTGAGGAGGAGCGGCAGCTCCACGTTCTCGAACGCCGTGAGAACGGGCACCAGGTTATAGAGCTGGAAGATGAAGCCGACGTTCGCGCTCCGCCATTTCGCGAGCGCGGCCTCGCTCATCGAGGAGACCTGCTGGTCGCCGACGAGGATCGTGCCCGACGTCGGGCGGTCGATGCCCGCGATGAGGTTGAGGAGCGTCGTCTTTCCCGAGCCCGAGGGGCCCATGAGCGCCACGAAATCGCCCTCGTCCACCGTGAGCGACAGGTTGTCGAGGACGGTGAGCACCTGCGTGTCGCGCGTGTACTGCTTGACGAGCCCGTCGATGCGAATGAGAGTCGTTCCGGTCGTACTATTGATGACGGAAGCCACGGAGCTCATGTTTCTCCTTCCGGGGGTCAGTCTTTCTTCGTGCGAATTTTCTGTTCGGCGCGCCAGGTGTGTCCGGCGGACGCGGCATCCGCGACGATCTCCTCGCCCCCCGAAAGGCCCGACGTCACCTCCACCTGCGCGCCCGCGGCGGGCCCGAACGCGAGCGGTTTGAAGGAGGCCTTCTCGTTCGCGACGAGAAGAACGCCCTTGGTTCCGCCGATCTCGACGACGGAGGCCGAAGGCACCATGACCTTCGGCTTCGCCTTTTCGTCTACCTTCGCCTCGGGGTTCAGAAAGACGACGCGGCAGGACATCTCGGGGAGGATCCGGGCGTCCTTGACGAGGATCTCGATCTTGACCTTGACCGAGCCCTTCTGCCGGTCGGCCGTCGGGACGATCTGGCGGAGGCGCGCCTTGTAAGGCTTGTCGGGGTACGCGTCGAGCGCGACCTCGGCGGGCTGCCCGATCGAGAGCTTCGCGACGTTCTGCTCGTTGATGTCGGCCTCCATCTCGAGGGAGGAGAGGTCGACGATGACCGCGAACGTGGCGCCCGCCGAGCCGGCGCCGCCGAAGCCCTGCGGGGCGACCGTCTCGCCGAGGAAGGCCTTCTTCACGGTCACGACGCCGTCGATCGGCGCGTAGATCGCGGCGTTCTTGATGAGCTCGTCCGTGTACTTGATCTGCTGTTCGGCGGCGGCGACCTGGGCCGTGAGGGCGCGCACCTGCGCGTCCGCGGCGTCGAAGGCCTGCTGCGAGCCGATCTTCTGTTCGAGGAGGGACTTCGCGCGGTTGCGCTCGAGGCGCGCGTTCTCGATCTGCGCGACGACCTGGTCGCGCGCAGCGACGTACTGGCGTTTCTGCGCCTCGAGCTCCTGCGATTCGAGCCGCGCGACGAGCTCGCCTTTCTTCACCTTTTGGCCTTCCTCGATGTTCAGCCACGCGACGCGGCCGACCGTTTTCGGGGAGATCTCGGCCTTCGAACGAGCGACGACGTAGCCCGACGCGGTGAGGACCGTGGAAGCCTGTGTCGGCGTCACGACGGACACGCGGGTCGTCGTGACCTCGGGGGGCCGAAGCGCGACGCCGCCGCGGGAACGCGCGAAAAGGAACACCGCCACGAGCGCGACGCACAGGGTCGCGAGCGCGGGGTAGAAAAGACGGCGCCCCCCCGGGCCGCTCTCCCGTTCGATGCGCAGGCCAGACAGGTCGGCGGATTTATTCAGGGGATCCATGAAGACGTCACTTTACCGAATCTATCTACGAAACGAGTGAGGTCAGAGTTTTCGGGGGGATTCGGCCGCAACGGCCTCCCGGAACACCTGGAGAAACGTCTGAAGGTGTCGGCGCTCCGTGCGGACGTTGCCGATCGCGACGCGGAGCGTGTAGCGGCCGGAGACGAGCGCGTGCGAGATGAAGGCGCGGCCGTCTTCGTTGATGCGCGCCAGAATCCGCGCGTTCGCCGCGTCGCACTCCACGGGCGACAGGCCCGGCGACGTCCAGCGGAAGGCGACGACCGAGAACGGTGTCGGGGCGGCGATCGTGACGCCGGGCTCGCGCTCGAGCACCCCGCGAAGCGCGCGCGCGAGGACGAGGTGGGCGCGCAGCCGGGCCCGCACGCCGGAGGCGCCGAACGCGCGGAGCGTCATCCACATCTTCAGGGCGCGGAACCGGCGCCCGAGCTGGACGCCGTAGTCCATGTACTCGCGCACGGTCTGCCCTTCGGGAGTCTCGAGATAGTTCGGTACGACCGAAAAGGCGCGCCGCACGCGTTCCATCCGGCGGAAGAACAGGCCGGTGCACTCGAGCGGCACGAGCATCCACTTGTGCGGGTTGAAAAGGACGGAGTCCGCCCGCTCCCACCCCGCGAACTGGGAGCGCATTTCCGGAAGCGCCGCGGCCGAGCCCGCGTACGCGGCGTCCACGTGCAGCCAGATGCTTTCGCGCTCGCAGATCGCGGCGAGCGCCGCGAGGGGATCGACGGATGTCACGGTCGTCGTGCCGGCCGTGGCCACGACCGCCACGGGCACGCGGCCCGCCGATCGATCCTTCGCGATCTCGATCTCCAGGGCGGCCGCGTCCATCCGGAATTCGGCGTCGACGGGGATCTTGCGGAGGCCGCCGGTGCCGAAGCCGAGCACCACGCAGGCCTTGTCGATCGAAGAATGGGCGAGCTCCGAGCAATAGACGACTCCCGCGGGCCGGCCCGCGAGGCCCGTCCGGCGGACGTCGGGATACGCCTCCTCGCGGGCCGCCGCGAGGGCGATGAGCGAGGCCGTCGATGCCGTGTCGGCGAGCTGGCCGTCGAAGCCCTGGGGCCCCCACGGCAGGCCGACGAGGTCGAGAAGCCAGCGCACGACGCCCTGCTCGAGCTCCGTGAGGATGGGGGACGTGCGCCAGAGGATCCCGACCTGGTTGTAGCCCGCTGCCAGGAAGTCGCCGACGATCGCGGGCGCCGAACCCGTGTTCGCGAAGTACGCGAGGTAGCCGGGGTGCTGCCAGTGCGTGAGGTTCGGTTCGACGAGGCGGTCCAGGTCCCGCTCGATGGCCTCCCACGGCTCGGGGTCCTCGGGCGCGCGGCGCGGCATCTGGGCGAGGACCTCGCCCGGCTTCGTCCGCGCGAGGACGGGCCGCGACTCGAGCGTCTCGAAGTACCTCGCGAGGCGCTCGACGGCGGCGTGCCCCATCTCGCGGAACGCGTCGGGCGGGAAGTCGCCGAGGGGCTCGTCCATCGGGATGAAGTCTACGGGATCAATGCGGCGCGTCAGCCCTGCGACTTCGGCTTGCCGGGCTTGCCGGCGCGCAGCTCGGGGGGAATCTGGAGCGGCCCCGTCTGCCTGAGGTCTTCCTTGATGATGAGGTCGAGAAACATCTCGCGGACGCCGTCCTGGCCCCGGTCCTTGAAAACGGCGCGCACCTGCTTCGGTTGCAGCTCGACGCCCGTCATCGCCTTGAGGTACTGGCAGAACACGATCGCGCGGGACCGGAACGAGATGACGAGAATGAAGAGCAGGATCCCGGCGAACGCGAGCAGCGTCATGCCCGTGAGGCCCTGAACCTCGAAGATGGACGATGGATTCATGCGCGTTTCCGTCTCATGATACCGCGTCCTCGGAGACCGGCTTTCCGTCCCGGAGGCGCACGAGCGCGACGCGGCATCCGACCTTCTCCGCGTTTGCGGGTCGCCGCATAATCCCTGCCCATGTCCCTCACCGACGACACGCCGCCCGCCCGTCTGCCGCGGCCGCTCGACGCCGTGGAGATCCGGGTGCTCGGTGCGCTCCTCGAGAAGCAGCAGGCGACGCCGGAGTACTACCCGCTCACGCTCCACGCGCTCGTCGCGGCCTGCAACCAGAAATCGAACCGGGATCCGGTCCTGGAGCTCGCGCCGGCCGAGGTCGAGGCCGCGCTCTCGCGGCTGCGCGAGCACGTCTTCGTCTGGAAGACCGGTTTCTCGCGGGCCGAGAAGTGGGAGCAGAACGTGGAGAAGAGGTGGCAGCTCGACGCGCCCGCGAAGGCGGTCATGACGCTTCTCCTCCTCCGGGGCGAACAGACGCCGGGCGAGCTGCGCGGACGCAGCGACCGCCTGCACCCGTTCACGACGACGGGCGACGTCGAGGCCGCGCTCGAGGCGCTGGCCGCGGGACCCGAACCGCTCGTGGCGGAGCTGCCGCGGAGACCGGGCCAGAAGGAGACACGCTGGACGCATCTCGTGGCCGGGCCGGTGGAAGGTGCCCGGGCGCCGGCGACTTCGGCGGCGCCCGCCGCTGCAAACCTCCGGCCCGACACTCTCGCGGCGCGCGTCGCCGCACTCGAGGAGAAACTGGACGCGATCGCCCGGGAGCTCGCGGAGCTCCGGAAGAGGTGACGCACGTGCGGAGGATTCATGGACGCTCCTGACTCGAAGTCACTGCCCGAGAACGCCTACGTGCCGCTCGCGCCGGGCGAGACCTACACCCCCGTCGTGCCGGCGGAAAAGACGCCGCCCGAGACGACGTTCCGGTCCGTCGCGTGGGGCCTCTTCTTCTGCGTCGTCTTCACGATCGCCTCGGCGTACTCCGGCCTCAAGGTCGGGCAGGTCATGGAGGCCGCGATCCCGATCTCGATCCTCGCGATCGGCCTCGCGCGCGTCTACACGCGCCGCTCGCACCTCCTCGAGAACGTGATCGTCACGACGATCGGCGGCGTCGCGGGCGGCATCGTCGCGGGCGCGATCTTCACGCTCCCCGCGCTCTATACGCTCAAGCTCAACCCGCACCCGGCTCAGACGATCTTCATCTGTCTCGCGGGCGGGTGCCTCGGGATCCTCTTCATCATTCCGCTCCGCCGCTACTTCGTCCGCGAGATGCACGGGCAGTTTCCGTTTCCCGAAGCGACCGCGATCACCGAGGTCCTCGTCACGGGCGAGAAGGGCGGCGCGCAGGCGAAGCTGCTCCTGCAGGCGACGCTCATCTCGGGGGTCTACGACTTCTTCGTGACGACTTTCCACGTCTGGAAGGAATACGTCGACTTCCAGTTCCTCCCGTTCATGAAGGACGCCGCCGAGAAGGCGAAGGTCGTCGTGAAGTTCGACGCGATCGCCTTCATTCTCGGGCTCGGCTACGTCATGGGGCTGCGCTCGTCGCTCATCCTCTGCGCCGGTGGCTTCCTCGCGAACTTCGTCCTGGTGCCGCTCATCTGGATGGTCGGCCGCCACTTGCCTGAGGTGGTCTACCCCGCCGTGAAGCCGATCGCACAGATGACGGCCGAGCAGATCTACCGCGGCTACGTGCGATACATCGGCGTCGGCGCAATCGCGACGGCCGGGATCTTCGGGATCCTGAAGTCGCTCAAGATCGTCGCGGGCTCGTTCACGATCGCCGCGAAGGCGTTCCGGAGCGGGGGGGCCGCGGCGGGCGACCGGACGGACCGCGATGTGAGCGTGATGGCGATCCTCCTCGGGACGATCGTATCGGCCGTGGCCGTCGGGACGTTCTTCGGGACGCTCGGGTCCACGCTCGCCGCCGTCCTGATCGCCCTCGCTCTCGCGCTCGTCTTCTCCTTCTTCTTCGCGTCGGTCGCGGCGAACGCGATCGCGACGACCGCGCGCAATCCCGTCTCGGGGATGACGATGCTCACGATCATCGTCTCGTCGGTCATCCTCCTGCGCTTCGGCGTCTCGGGGACGACGGGGATGTTCTTCGTCATGGCGCTCGCGGGCATGGTCTGCACGGCGCTCTCCGTCTCCGGCCAGATGATCACGGACCTCAAGACGGGCTACTGGCTGGGGTCGACGCCCGCCGCCCAGGAGCGCGTGAAGTTCTGGGGGGTGCTCGCGTCCGCGATCGCGGTCGGTGTCACGATCGTCTTCCTCGCGAAGGTCTACCAGTTCGGGGAGATCGCTCCCGGCGACACACGCGAGGTCCTCGCGGCGCCGCAGGCGTCGATCATGAAGGCAATCGTCGAGACGTTCATGAACCGGCAGCCCATCGCCTGGTTCCTGTTCGGGACGGGCGCGGTGATCGCGGTCATCATGGAGATGCTGCGGGTTCCGGCGCTCATTTTCGCGCTGGGCATGTACCTGCCGCTCGAACTGAACACGCCGGCGCTCGTGGGCGGGATGATTTCGCACCTCGTTCTCCGCAAATCCGAAAAAGCTGGCGGCGCGGCCGGCCGCACGATGCGTGAGCGGGCCGTGATCATCGCCTCGGGACTCATGGCGGGCGGCGCACTCGGCGGGGTCCTCGGCGCCTCGTTCCGGCTCTTCTCGTGGTACGGCGAAGACAACATCCGCACGCCCTTCTACGGCAACGAAGCCGTGTCGCAGACGGTCTCGATCCTCTTCTTCGTCGGACTCTGCCTCTATCTCTGGATCGACTCGACCCGCAAGGTCCGGGAGGACTGAATATGCCGCTCACGGGACTCGACGCCGCGACCGCCGAAGCTCTCATCGGGATCGACACGCTCTGGGGCGGGGACGTCATGAACCCGTCCGGGACGGGCCGCTTCATCGCGGACTGCTGGTTCTCGG
>JARXKK010000038.1 GCA_030278895.1 Acidobacteriota bacterium | reverse complement strand
CTCGGGATCTGCGACAAGTGCGAGGCGAGTCCGCTCGTCGGCATCTTTCGCGCGGGCTACGCCGAGCTGGACCAGCAGGTGAAGGACGGCCGCGAGGTGGCGCCCGCCGACACGGGGCGCCTCTTCGTGAAGAGTCTCGCCTCGATCGAGCGCGCTCTCGAGCGCGCGGCCGGAGTCGAGACGACCCGGCTCACGCGCGGGCTGCCGTTCCTCGCGACCACGGCCTCGGCCACGCCCTTCATCGGCCTCTTCGGCACCGTCATGGGCATCATGATCGCGTTCTCGCAGATCGCCCAGAAGGGCTCGACGTCGATCGTCGTCGTGGCACCCGGCATCGCGGAGGCGCTGATCAACACGGCGGCCGGCCTCGTCGCGGCCGTGCCGGCGCTCATCGCATACAACAACTTCGGCGGCAAGATGCGCGGAGCACGCGCGGAAATGCGCGACTTCGCTCTCGAGTTCATGAACCTGGCTGAGCGCCACTTCACTTAAAAGCGGGCGGAACGTGGCCTTCAAGCTCGACGACGACGCGGACGCCTTTTCCGACATCAACGTGACGCCGCTCGTCGACGTCATGCTCGTCCTCCTCGTCATCTTCATGGTCACGGCGCCCCTCCTGCACCAGGGCGTCGAGGTCCAGCTCCCGAAGTCCGTCGCTCAGAACCTTCCGAAGACGCCCGAAGACCCGCTCATCCTTTCGATCACGAAGAACGGGAACTACTACCTGAACGAGACCCCGATTCCCAAGTCTCAGCTCAAGGAGAGGCTTCAGCTCATCCTCTCGCGCCGCCGCGACAAGGCCGTGTACCTGAAGGCGGACCGTAACCTCGCGTACGGCGTCGTCGTGGAGACCATGGATACGCTGAACCGGCTCGGCGTCGAGAGCCTCGGCATGGTGACCGAGCTCAAGAGCGAGGGGGCTCCGTGACGACGCGCGCGGTCGCGCTGCCCCGGCCGCAGACCGTGTCGGAAATCCTCGAACGGCGCGCCGAGGGCGGGCGCGCGCCGCAGGGCTTGACGGCGACCGTCTCCGTCCTCGCGCACGCGGGCTTCCTCGCGATGCTTCTCCTCGTGGGTCGCCCGCGCAAGGCTCCCGTCTTCGTGCCGATGTCGCTTCCCGTCCGCGTCGTGAGCCCGGCGTCTCTCGGTCGGCCCCAGGCGGCCCCCGCCCCGGTCGCGGCGCCCGCCGAACCCGCGTCCGTCAAGGCCAGGCCCGTCATCGAGAAACCCTCGGAGAAGGTCACGCCATCGGCGAAGGCGCTCCCCGAGCCGAAGAAGCCCGCGAAACCCGAGAAGGAGAAGCCGGCAGTCGCGAAGACCGTCGGCGGTCCCGCCCTCGAGCTTCCGAGCGCCGGAGCGGCCAACGGCGCGACGTCGGGCGCCGGGGTTTCCTTCGGGGCGTCGGTCACGTCCTTCGACGCCGACTTTCCCTTCGCTTATTACGTCGAACAGCTCCTTTCCCTCATCGGCGCGAACTGGTTCAAGCCGGAATCGGCCGAGGGCACGAGCTGCGTCGTCTCTTTTCGCATCCTTCGTTCCGGACAGGTGACGGACGTCAAGGTCGATTCCACGTCGGGTGTGAGTTACTACGACCGGGCCGCGGCGCGCGCCGTGTACGCCGCGAACCCGGTTCCGCCCCTGCCGCCCGACTACCGGAACGATTCGCTCGGCGTGCATTTGAAGTTCCAGTGAAGGGAAATTCATTGAAAGAAAGAGAAGAAGGAAAAGAGAAGATTTCTATGAAAGGGGTCAGGGGCATCGGCGCTCTTCTGGCTGCGGCGGCCCTGCTATCGGGCGCTCCCCTTCTCGGACAGGCGCCCAGGCCCGTGCCGACTCTGTCCGGCGTCGCGCAGCCGGCCGACATCTATACGACCATTACCGGCCCCACGGGAGCGCGGCGGCCGCTCGCGATCCCGATGACGATCGCGCCGCTCCAGCCGGAGCTTCAGACGAAGGCCGTGGACCCGTTCTACACGACCCTGTCCGACGACCTCGCGGGTTCGGGCGTGTTCGTCGTGGCCGATCCGGCGCTCTACCCGAAGGGGCTGCGCCCGCCGCAGAACCGCGAGGAGGGCGACGCGTGGAAAGCCACGTCGGCCCAGTTCCTCCTCGACACGCACCTGTCGCCGGACGGCGGAAACGTGGTCGTCGAGGCCATGCTCTGGGACCTCGGCACGATCAAGTCCATCCTGCACAAGACGTACACGGGCGAGCCCCGCGCCGCGCGCCGCATCGCGCACACGCTGGCCAGCGACCTCGTGCGTCAGTTCACGGGCAAGCCCGGCCCGTTCCTCACGAGAATCGCCTTTTCCTCCGACCGCGACGAGGCGCGCGTGAAGGAGGTTTACACGATGGACTTCGACGGCGAGAACCAGCGGCGGATCACGAGCTCCCGCACCCTGTCGCTCGCGCCGGACTGGTCGCCGGACGGCACGAAGCTCGTGTATCAGTCGTACGAGAAGGACACGCCAGGCCTGTGGCTCATCGGGAAGGACGGAGCCGACAAGCGGCAAATCCCGGTCCCGACCCAGCTCAATGCCTCACCGTCGTTCTCCCCCGACGGCAAGACGATCGCGTTCTGCGGCAGCGTCCGGGGCAACACCGAGATCTTCACCGTCCAGACGGACGGGTCCGGCCTGAAGCGCCTGACCGAGAACGCGGCGATCGACTCCACGCCCCGCTGGTCGCCGAACGGCCGCGAGCTCGCGTTCACGTCCAACCGGCAGGGCACACCGCAGATATTCATGATGGATCTCGAGGGAGCGAACGTCCGGCGCGTGACGCTGGCCGGCAACTGGAACGACGAGGCCGCTTTCTCGCCGGACGGCGGGCGCCTCGCGTTCGCCTGCCGGAACGAGGGCGATTTCCAGATCTGCGTGATGGACCTCCTCTCGGGCCGGACCGTGCAGATTTCGAGCGGGCCCGGCGCCCACGAAGCACCCACGTGGTCCCCCGACGGCTCGAAGATCGCCTGGGACGTCCAGCGCGGCAGCTCCACGCAGATCGCCGTCGGAAACGCGGACGGGAGCGGAACGGCGCGCATCGTGACGTCGTCCGGGAACAATTATTCCCCCTCGTGGGTCAAGACGCTAGAATAGAAGGCCCACGGGGAGTTGCCGTTCGGCGTGTCCCCCAAACCCTGCAACTAACGGAGGCTCGATTCCATGAAGCAGTCCCTCAAGGCCCTTTCCATCACCCTCGCTGCCGTCGCGTTCGTCGTGGCGTGCTCCAGCAAGCCACCCGCCGCGCCGCCGCCCGCGCCGACGCCCGCGCCTGTTTCGACGCCCACCGTGGTGACGATCGACCCGGTCGCCACGCCCACGCCCAAGCCGACGTCGAGAGTCGACGCGGACAGCATCGCGAACCGCTCGATGAGCGAGCTCAGCGGCATGCTCAAGCCCGCGTTCTTCGACTACGACAAGGCGGACATCCGGGGCGACGCGCGTGACGTCCTCGCCGCCGATGCGACCTGGCTGAAGAAGTACCCTTCCGTCATGTTCACGATCGAAGGCCACAGCGACGAGCGTGGCACGGCCCAGTACAACCTCGCCCTCGGCGACCGCCGCGCGAACGCGGCGAAGGACTACCTCGTCTCGCTCGGGGTCGATGCATCGCGGATCAAGTCCGTTTCGTACGGCAAGGAACGTCCCTTCGCCACCGGGCATGACGAAGACGCGTGGCAGAAGAACCGCCGCGCCAACTTCGTCGTGACCGCGAAGTAGACGGGGAGTACGTGAACGGAGAGCGCGCCTCGCGCGCCATTCGCTTCGTGGCTGCCGCGGGGTTCCTCGCGGCGGCTGCCGGCTGCGTCAGCAGCAGCGACATCGACGGCCTTCACAAGCACCTCTCGACGGTCGAGAAGGAAGTCGACGTCGTCGCGAAGCAGTCGTCGTCCAAGGATGAAGTCGCGAAGCTGAGCGAGAGGCTCGCGAAGCAGGCGGAGACTCTGCTGCGCTCGAATGCCGATCTCGGCACGAAATTCGACGACCTGACGCGCGAGATGCAGGCCCTCGCGGGCAAGCTCGAGGACGCCAACCGGCGGCTCACGCAGCTTTCGCAGCAGATCGCCGAGTCGCAGGCGCGTGCGGGCTCGTCAGCCGTGCCCACGACCTCGTCGGTGGCTCCCGGACCCGGCGTCGCGCCTACGGGCGCGGTCGCGGCGGTCCCCGCCGCCGGCGCGGCACCCGGTGCTCCAGGCGTCGCTGCGCCCCGCGGCGGCGGCATCACGCCCGCCGACCTCTTCGCGCAGGCCACAGCCGACTACCAGCGCGGCCGCTACGATCTGGCCCGGCAGGGCTTCGAGGACTACGCCGAGAAGTTCCCGCGCACCGACCTGTCGGACGACGCGCTTTACTGGGCCGGCGAATGCTGGATGGCACAGAAGAAGGCTCGGGAAGCGATCGCCGTGTTCGACAAGCTGTTCCGCTCCTATCCCCAGAGCGACAAGGCCCCGGCCGCCCACCTCAAGAAGGGCATCGCCCACCTCGAGCTGGGCGAGAAGGCGCAGGCCATGGTCGAGCTGAATTTCGTCGTCAATCAGTATCCCGGCTCCGACGAGGCCAAGAGCGCGCGCCAGCGCCTCAAGTCCCTCGGCGGCGACTCCCGCTGACTCGAAGAGTCAAAGAAAGGCACACCCGAACTCCATGGCCAACACCAAGCAAGCGAAGAAGCGCGCCGCGCAGAGCGACCGCCGCCGGGTTCGCAACCGCTCCGTCGTGACGAAGGTCCGAAACGTCGTGAAGAACCTTCGCAAGACGGCGGAGACCGAAGCCGCGAAGGTCGGCGATCTCCTATCGAACGCGGTTTCCGACCTGGACGTCGCCGTCCGCAAGGGCGTCCTCCACAGGAAGACGGCCTCCCGCCTGAAGTCACGGATCTCGAAGACCGTGAACAAGGCGAAGAAGACCGTCGCGAAGAAGTAGAAGCCTCTAGAACCCTTCCAGGATCGTCGTGACGAGGTTCTGGGCGAACGGGCGGGCCATGGCGTCGATGGCCTCCCGTTCCCGGTCGTAGTAAGAGCTCGCGCTCGACGGCACCGAATACGGTTGCCGGAACAGGTACGCGGGCTCCGCGAAGATCGGCTTGTCCGTCGCTTTCTCCGTGAGGACGAACTTCCCCGTCACGGTCACCTGATACTCGACCGCGATCCCGTTCGTGTCGAAACGCACGGGCGCGACCGTGCAGGACGTCAGGTTCCCGGCGAGCTCCGCGTCCGCCGACGAGCGGTCGGAGACCGGCTTCAGCCGGCCCCGGACGGACAGTTCGCGGAGGATGGCGTCCGTGAGTCTCGACTCGAGGCCGACGACCGTCGTGTCGTTGACGAACTGCCTCACGTAGACGGTCTTCACCGTCGCGGGAAGGGCGCTCGACCCGGTTCCGACCAGTGCATAGCCGCAGCCGAAGAGACCAACCAGAAAACAGAAGAGGAGGATCTCTTTGAAAGGGAAGGAGCCCGAGGTGCGCCTCACTTGACGACCAGGTTCAGCAGGCGGTCCTGCACCCAGATGGTCTTGACGCGTTGCTTGCCTTCGAGCCACTTCGCAATGACCGCGTTCGCTTCCGCGGCGTCCACGGCTTCCTTCTCGGAGGACCCTCTTCGCAGCCTGATCTCAGCCCGGACCTTCCCGGAGACCTGCACGGCGATCGACGCGAATTCCTCCACCGCGAGCGCCGGATCGAAGTCCGGCCAGCCCGACACGAGCAGGCTCTTCGTGCCGCCCAGCCTCTCGTTCAGCTCCTCGGAGAGATGAGGGGCGATGGGATGGAGCAGCGTGACGAACGTCCGCAGGGTCGTCGCGGTCTCCCCCGCGTCCGCGCCCGTCTCGCCCACGAGACCCGTCGCATGGTTGAGGAGCTCCATGAGGTGGGCCACGGCCGTGTGGAAGGAGAAGGCGCGGAAGTCCTCCGTGATCCTCTTCACGGCCATGTGGCGCGCGCGCGCCGCGGGCGTGTCGGCCGTCGCGGGCTGGCCCTGCGGATCGGCGCCGGTTTGAAGGAAACGGTCGACTGTGCTCCGGACCCGCCAGAGGAAGCGCTCGGGGCCGCTGATCCCTTCGTCGTTCCACTCGGAGTCCTTCTCCGGCGGTCCGAGGAAGAGCACGAACGCGCGGACGGCGTCGGCGCCTTTCTCGGCGATGAGCGGGTCGAGCGACACGGCGTTGCCACGCGACTTGGACATCTTCTCGACCCGCCCCGTCGGGGACTGGCGCGTGATCATGCCCTGGTTGAAGAGCGCAGAGAACGGCTCCTCGAACGTCACGAGCCCGAGGTCCTTCAGGATCCGAACGAAGAAGCGCGCGTACAGGAGATGCAGGATGGCGTGCTCGATCCCGCCGATGTATTGGTCGACCGGCGTCCATTCCCTGGCGATCGCGGGGTCGAAAGGCGCCCGGTCGTTCTTCGGGTCCAGGTATCTCAGGTAGTACCAGGACGAGTCCACGAACGTGTCCATCGTGTCCGTCTCGCGGCGCGCGGGGCCGGAGCACCGGGGGCACGTCGTGTTCACGAACGAGGCGACCTTCTCGAGGGGATTACCGCCCGTGCCCGTGAACGGCGCGTCGGGCGGCAGGACCACGGGCAGGTCCTTCTCCGGAACCGGCAGCCAGCCGTCCTTCTCGCAGTGGATCATGGGAATCGGCGTGCCCCAGTAGCGCTGGCGCGAGATGAGCCAGTCGCGAAGGCGGTAGCGCACGCGGGCGCCCCCGATCCCGCGCGAGGCGGCGTCGGCCCCAATGAGTTCGCGGGCGGAAGAGGAAGATTTTGCTGAGAATGGGCCAGAGGCGATGAGAGAGCCCTCACCCGTATAAGGCAGGTCGTCGCCCTCGATGACCCGAACGATCGGAATCCCGTACTTCTTCGCGAAGTCGAAGTCGCGCGTGTCGTGCGCGGGCACCGCCATGAGCGCGCCCGTGCCGTAGTCGGCGATGACGAAGTTCGCGAGCCAGACGGGCACCTCCTCTCCCGTGAAGGGATTGACCGCCTTGCGGCCGGTGTCGCGGCCGTCCTTCTCGGCGCCCTCGGCTTCGCGCACGATCCGCTCCTGGCCGCGCACCGAGGCGACCCAGGCCTCGAGCTCGGCCTTCTTCGGGTTTCCCTCCAGGAGGCGCGGCACGAGCGCGTGCTCGGGGGCGAGGATGAGAGCCGTCGCGCCGAAGACGGTGTCCGGACGCGTCGTGAAGACGCGCACCGTTTCCCCGAGCGACGGAATCGCGAAGTCGAGATCGGCGCCCGTGGATTTGCCGATCCAGTTGCGCTGCATCGTGACGACTTTCTCGGGCCAGCTCCCGAGCGTGTCCAGGCCTTCGAGCAGCCTTTCGGCGTAGTCGGTGATCTTCAGGAACCACTGTTCCAGCTCGCGCTGGACCACCGGCGTCTTGCAGCGCTCGCAGACGCCCCCCTCGGCCTGTTCGTTCGCGAGGACCGTGAGGCAGGACGGGCACCAGTTGACCGCCGATTTCTTCCGGACGGCGAGGCCCTTCTCGAGAAGTCTGAGGAAGAACCACTGGTTCCAGCGGTAGTACTCGGGCTCGCAGGTCGTGACTTCCTTCGTCCAGTCGTAAAGGACTCCCCACGCCCGGAACTGTTCCTTCATCGCCGCGATGTTCGCGAGGGTGGACGTGCGGGGATGGATCCCCTTCTGGATCGCGTAGTTCTCCGCGGGAAGACCGAATGCGTCCCAGCCCATGGGGCAGAAGACGGTCACCCCGGTCTGCCTGAGGAAACGGTGAAGCGCGTCGGTCAGGAAGTAGGTCCGGGCGTGCCCCACGTGCAGGCGGTCGCCCGACGGATACGGGAGCATGACGAGGAGGTAGGTGCCTTCGCCCGCGGGCTTCCCCGTGTCGACGAACGCGGCGCGGTCCGCCTCCCAGCGCGCGCGCCACTTGGCCTCGATCCGGAGGATTTCGTCGCTTTTTGTCGTCGGCGTCGTGCTGCTCATCGAGCCGACGAGTGTAAACGACCCGGCGACCTCGGTCAGCGGCGGGCAGGCGCCGCGAGCGCGCGGGGATCGAGGGGCGCGCCCTCGACGGCCTCCACGACGCTGGAGCCGCGCGGCCGATAGAGCGTCAGGCCGCCCTCGGCCGTCTCGAGGACGGGCCGCTTCAGCTCGACCGAACGGCCGGCGACGTCCACGCGGAAACCCGCGGGGGGCTGCCGGTCCAAAGCGAGGTGCCGCGCCGTGACCGTGTTCGCGAGTCCCCCGGGGTCCGATGGCACCCAGCCCAGACCTGGGACGAAGACCTCGATCCAGCGATGGCGGACGCCTCCGAGCTCCGGGTTGAAAACGCTGCGGGACTCGGGAGTCAGCTCGCGCGCGCGCTGGGCGACGAGGATCCCGGTGACCTGCCGGGCGGGAACGCCCGCCCGAAGCAACAACTCGGCCGCGAGGAGCGACCGCCCAACGCACGAGCCGCGGCGGGCGTGCAGCGCTGCGGAAGCGGTCTCGGACGACCCGTCCGGCAGGACATACCGGATGCGGTGAGCCGTGAAGGCGATCACCCTTTCCACGGCCTCGAGAGTCGTCTTCGCGTCGCCGAGGAGGCGCCGGGAGACCGAATCCAGCTCGGGATCCTCCGGGAGCGGATCCGCGAGGACGGCGCGCGCGTCGGCGGAGAGGGTTGTGAGCGCGGGGGGGAAGGCGGCATCCACAGTGAAGGGGGCCGCCTGGACCTCGACGCGCACTTCGAGCGAGCGCCCATCCGGCGAAGAGAGGGCGATGCGATACCCCGCGCCTTCCACCGGGCGCGCATACCGCCACGGTGCGGCACCCTCCAGCCGGTAGCGGGCCCACTCCGCCGGGGATGGGCCGTCCTCTGCCGCGGCGAAGCCCGCCCACGCGAACGCGAGGGTGTAGAGCGCCGAGCGGCCTCTCAGGGCGCGTTCCCTCCGGCGGGAACCCGCGGGCCGAAGGTCGCGCGGCGGATGGCGTCCAGGACGCCGTTCACGAACGGGCCCGAGGACGGCGTCGAGAACTTCTTCGCGATTTCGACGGCCTCGTCGATCACGACAGCGTCCGGGATGTCTTCCTCGAAGAGAAGCTCGTAGAGAGCGAGCCGGAGGAGGTTGCGGTCGACCGCCGCCATCCGACCGAGCCTCCAGTGCTCCGAGCGCTCGGACAGCTTCGCGTCCAGCTCGTCGCGCCGCGCGAGGGTTCCGATGACGAGGCGCTGCGCGTATTCCTGAACTTCGGGACGCGCGAGAACGTATTCCTCGGTGCGCGTGAACATCTCTTCGGGCGGCGTTCCCGCGAGGTCGTTCTGATAGAGAAGCTGAAGCGCCAGCTCCCGAGACTTCCGCCGGCGGCCGCTCACACGCGTCCTCCGCCCGACCGTCAGCGCGCGGAGCGCCGGGAGGGGGCCTTCTTCAGGTTCGCGCGGAGGTCGGCCGCCTCGACGGCGGCCATGGCCGCTTCGAAGCCCTTGTTCCCGCCCTTGGCGCCCGAGCGCTCGAGCGCCTGCTCGAGCGTGTCGCAGGTGAGGACGCCGAACGCGATCGGAACGTCGACCTCGAGGGAAACCTGGAAGACGCCCTTCGCCGTCTCCCCCGCCACATACTCGAAATGCGGCGTGCCGCCACGCAGCACGGCGCCCAGCGCCACGAGCGCGTCGAAACCGCCCGAGCGCGCGAGGTCGCGGAGAGCGAGAGGGATCTCCCAGGCCCCGGGCGTGCGCACGAGGACGACGTCCTGGTCGGCGGCGCCGGTCCGGCGGAAGGCGTCGAAAGCTCCGTCGACGAGGCGGGACACGACGAGGTCGTTCGTCCGCGCGGCCACGATTCCGAAGCGGCGTCCCTTGGAGGAGAGGTGGCCTTCGATCACGTTCATCGGACCGGAGAGTGTACCAGCCTCAGCGGGGCAGAAGCTCGCGGACACGCGCGTGGGGGCCTTCGGAGCCGAAGTTCTCGGCATACCGGTCGACGAAGTCGGCGAGCGCGTAGCGCGGCGGCTGGGGTCCGAGCGCTTCGAGGGTGTAGACGGCGGCCACGCTCCCGACCCTTCCCGCGACCTCCCACGGCAGCCCGTGCTCCCGGGCGGCGAGCAGGCCGCCGCGGAACGCGTCCCCGACGCCCGTCGGGTCCACCGCGGGTCCGCGCAGGCGGGCAGGCGGGACCCGCAGGGTAATCGAGCCGTCCGGTGTCTCGGCCTGGCCGCCCCGGAGGGCGATCGTGGAGCCTTCGGCGCCGCGCGTGACGATCAGGACGGGCACGAGCTCGAGCATCTCCGCCTCCGAGATTCCCGTCTTCTTCTCGATCACGCCGAACTCGTACTCGTTGGCGATCAGGAGCTCGGCGCCCTTCAACCCGGCGAGGAGGTCGGCGCCCGAGAGCCGCGCGACCTGCTGGCTCGGGTCGTAGACGTAGGGGATGTGCAGCTCGCGGCACTCCTTCGCGTACTTCGCCATCGCCTCCGGGTCGTTCGGCGAGATGACGGCGAGGCTCACGGCGCTCAGGGAAAGGTCGCGGAAAGAGAGCGTCGCCGCACGCGCCATGGCCCCCGTGTAGAACGTCGCGATCTGATTCTGGCTCTGGTCCGTGGAGACGAAGAACGAGGCCGTGTAGAGGTCGTCGCAGATGTGGAGGCTCGAGGTGTCGACGCCCTGCTCGGCCAGCCAGCGGGTGTAGTCGAGCGCGTCGACTCCCGCCGTCGCCATGATGACGGGCTTGAGACCGAGCAGCGCGAGCGTATAGGCGATGTTCGGGGCCACGCCGCCACGGACCTTCCGCATCGAATCCACGAGAAAGGAAACCGAGAGGCGCTCCATGCGGTCGGGCACCACGACGTCGAGGAACTTCCCCGGAAACGTCATGAGGTAGTCGTAGGCGACGGAACCGGTGACAACGATGCGGCGTGCGGTCATCTGTCCTCTTTCTTCACGTGTCGACTTGAGTCATTTCTTCAGGAACAGCGCCAGGCGTCGTGCGGCAGCCGGCGAAATGCGTTCTTTCGCCGTGAGGACGGCCCACGCGAGGGCGTCCGCGCAGTCGCTCGGGCGATCGGGATCGAGACGCCGGACGGCATTCGCGAGAACCCGATTCGCGGTGCCCGCGTTCCGCTCGAGGACGGCGAGGACGGCCTCCACGGAGACGGCGGCCTCCTCCTCGTGCCAGCAGTCGTAATCCGTGACGAGCGCCATCGAGGCGTAGCCGATTCCGGCCTCCCGGCAGAGCTTCGCTTCCGTCGCGTTCGTCATGCCGATCACGTCGACGCCCCACGAGCGGTAGAGCAGCGACTCGGCCTTCGTGGAGAACTGCGGCCCCTCCATGCAGACGTATGTCCCGCCCCGATGACACACGGCTTCCTCGGCCTTCGCGGCCGCCGCGAGCGCGTCGAGAAGGACGGCCGAGACCGGGTGCGCGAACGAGACGTGACCCACGCAGCCGCCGCCGAAGAACGTCGAGTTCCGGTGCTTCGTCAGGTCGATGAACTGGTCCGGCAGGACGATGTCGGTCGGTCTGTACGCCTCCTTCATCGAGCCGCAGGCCGAGGCCGAAAGCAGCCACGAGCAGCCGAGCTTCCGGAAGCCCCAGATGTTCGCGCGGTAATTGATCTCGGTGGGCAGGAGCGAGTGGTGGCGCCCGTGCCGCGCCAGGAAGGCGACCGGGACCGAAGAAAGAGTTCCTAGAGAGTAAGAGTCGGAGGGGGACCCGAACGGTGTCGAGAGGCGCACCTCCGAGGTGATCTCGAGGCCGGGCAGCGAATAGAGACCCGAACCGCCGACGAGGCCGATCCGTCTTTCTTCCTTCTTCTCTCCCCTCCCCCCCTTCAAAGAAATCTTCTCTTTCTTTCTCCTCCGAGCAGAATCTTCCCTCTTCATCTCCCGCGCCCCATCTCCTCGAGGATGTCGAGCGCGAGCTTCAGCGCGGCGCGGCCGGCCTCTCCCGTGACTTCCGGCTCGCTGCGTTCGGCGCAGGCCTTCAGGAACGCCGCGTCCTCGGCGGTGAGGGCGTCCGCGGGCTCGACCGTCACCGGCCAGGGCACGATGCGTGGAGGACCGCTCAGGCGGTCGAGGCGGAAGGCCGTCACGTCGCGGTTCTGCGTGTCGATCGAGAAATACCAGTCCGGCTGGAAGAACCGGAACTTCCGGGTCTTCTCCTGCGAGACGCGCGAAGCCGTCAGATTCGCCACGCAGCCGCCCTCGAACGACAACCGTACCGAGGCGATGTCGATCTTGTCGCTCAGAATCGGGACGCCGACCGCCCGGATCTCGGTGACCGGCTTGCCCACGAGGTCGAGCGCGATGTCGAGATCGTGCACGAGGAGGTCGAGGACCACGTCCACGTCGAGGGCGCGCGGCACGAACACCCCGAGGCGGTGCGCCTCGATGAACTTCACGTCGGTCACGAGGGGGCGGACGGCGGCGACGGCCGGGTTGAAACGCTCGATGTGGCCCACCTGCAGGACGCGGCCCCTGCCGCGGGCGAGGGCCACGAGGCGGTCGGCCTCGGCGAGCGTCACCGTGATGGGCTTCTCGACCATCACGTCGGCACCCCCTTCGAGGAGCTCCTCCGCTACCGCCGCGTGCGTGGAGGTCGGCGACGCGACGATGACGGCGCGGGCGCCCGCGTCGAGCAGCTCCTTCACGGAGCCTCTCCTCACGAGTCCCTTGCTTCCGTATGCGGCCTCAATCGCGAGGGAGGCCGCGTCGTCCGCGTCGACGAAGCCCACCGGCTCGGAGGCGGCCAGCTCCGTCAGGATCCGGGCGTGGTGCCGGCCGAGATAGCCGCATCCGACGATGCCTGTCCGGATCCTCGTCATGCGGGCCGCAGTCTAAGGGATGGCATGCGGCGGCACGGCGGTGCTCTTCACGCGGCGACGGTTTCCTTGACCGTGAGGACCGGGCACGGCGCCGTGCAGACGAGGCGCCCGGCGACGCTCCCCATCACCAAGCGCGAGACGCCCGTCCGGCCGTTCGTCCCGAGGACCAGCATGGTCGCGTGCGCCCGTTCTGCGGCCTCCGCGAGAGCGTCTTGTGGGCAGCCGGCGAGAAGCTCCGTGCGGGCCGGGACTCCCGCGCGGTCGGCCCGGCGGCGCAGGGCCTCGAGTCGCTGGCTGCAATCCTCTCGAATCCTCTTCTCGATCTCTCTGGCGATGTCTCCGACGCCGTAGCCGATGAAGCCGGGGGTGTCGATGACGTGTCCCACCACGAGTTCCGCGCCGCGGGACCTCGCCATCTCGAGGGCCACGTCGAACGCCCGCGCCGAAGCCGGTGAAAAATCCGTTCCGACGTAAATTGTTCGTGCGCTCATCGGGGCCTCCCGGGGGAATCCGCGAGGGACCGAATCCCCCCGATTGAAGGTCGCGCCCCTCCGCCGCCGGCGACATGATCCATTTGAATCAAACGGTGCCACCGCGTAACCTCCGCGACTCACATGAGCGGACGCGACTGGAAATCCACCCTCCTCCTCCCGAAGACGGAGTTCCCCATGAGGGCGGATCTCCCGAAGCGGGAGCCCGCGCGCCTCGCGCGCTGGCAGGACGGGGACCTCTACGGCCGCATTCGCGCCGCCCGGAAGGGCGCGCCGGAGTTCCTTCTCCACGACGGACCGCCCTACGCGAACGGCCGGATCCACATGGGCACGGCGATGAACAAGATCCTCAAGGATCTCGTCGTCCGCTCGAAGACGCTCGAGGGGTTCGACGCGCCGTACGTGCCCGGATGGGACTGCCACGGCCTCCCGATCGAGCTCAAGGTCGACAAGGAGCTCGGCCCGAAGAAGCGCGCGATGACCGACGTCGCCGTGCGCGACGCCTGCCGGGCCTACGCGGAGAAGTGGATCGACGTCCAGCGCTCGGACTTCATGCGTCTGGGCGTCCTCGGGCAGTGGAAGTCGCCCTACCGGACGATGGACTTCTCGTACCAGTCCGAAATCGCGCGCGCATTCGGACGATTCGTCGAAAAGGGCCTCGTCTCGTTCGGCTTCAAGGCGGTTCTCTGGTGCGTCCACGACCGCACGGCGCTGGCCGAGGCCGAGATCGAGTACGAGGACAAGACGGACTGGTCGATCTACGTAGCGATGTCCGTGAGAGAAGATTCTTTGAAGGGTGTGTGGGGCCCTCTCGTTCAGTCAGGCGAAGTGCGGCAACTCTTCGCCGTGATCTGGACGACGACCCCGTGGACGCTCCCGGCCAACAGGGCCATCTCGCTGGGTCCGAAGATTGAATACGTTCTCCTGAGGAGGGAATCCGAACCCGGTACCGCCTACCTTGTCGCGGAGGCGCTGGTCCCGCAGATGACGGCCGCGCTCGGCTGGAAAGACGCCCACCTCCTTCCCCATTCGAAGAAAAGCGGCGAAGCGATCGCCGGGGCGTCACCGGCTTTGCACTACGCCCGCCCCTTCGCGTCCGACCCATTCGACAATTTCGGTTTTCTTCTAGGCGAGCACGTCTCGACGACCGACGGCACGGGCCTCGTCCATACGGCGCCCGGCCACGGCCGGGACGACTACGAGGTCGTGCGGCGCGCCGGCTTCAAGGTCGACGACCCCGCGCTGTGTCCGGTCGACGAAGCCGGGTTCTACGACGCGAACGCGCCGGAGTTCCTGAGAGGAAAGCGCGTCGTGACGCCGAAGACACCTGCCGACGACGCGAACCTGGCGGTCCTCGAGGCGCTGCAGGACGGCCGCGCCGGGACCTCCCTCCTCCTTTCAAAGAAATCTTCTCCTCATTCCTATCCTCATTGCTGGCGCTGCAAGAACCCCGTGATCTTCCGGGCGACGCACCAGTGGTTCATCGATCTCGGCGCGCTCCGCGACCGCGCGATGGCGGAGATCCGCGGCCGCGTCGCGTGGATCCCGTCTTACAGCGAGAACCGCATCGGCGCGATGGTCGACAACCGCCTCGAGTGGACGATCTCCCGCCAGCGCCGCTGGGGCTCGCCGATCACGTTCCTGCGCTGCGTCGACTGCAAACAGAACGGAATCGTCAGTCATTTCCCGCGGGTCGAGGGAAACATAGGCGACAAGGAAAAGAGAGAAAGAGAAGATTTCTTTGAAAGGGTAAGAGAGGCATTCCGCGAGCACGGAGCAAACGCCTGGTACGACGATGCTTTCCCCCCGTCTTACTTTCTAAGAAAAGGGGGGGGCGCTGCATGTTCCTCCTGCGGAGGCACGAACTTCGAGAAGCTGAAGGACATTCTCGACGTGTGGTTCGACTCCGGCGTGTCGCACGCCGCCGTGTTGCGCTCTCACGACTACGGCCTCGCGGACCCCTACACGGCGCAGCCGCCCGTCCCCGTCATGTACCTCGAAGGGCACGACCAGCACCGCGGCTGGTTCCAGTCATCTCTCCTCACGTCCGTCGCGCTGACGGGCCGCGCGCCCTACGACACCGTGCTCACCCACGGTTTCGTCGTCGCGGGCGACGGCCACAAGATGTCGAAGTCGCTCGGCAACACGATCGAGCCGCAGGACCTGCTCAAGACAGACGGCGCGGACGTGATTCGCCTCTGGGTCGCGTCGCTCGACTACACGAACGACGATCCGCTCTCGAAGGAGATCCTGCAGCGCACGGCCGAGGCCTACCGGAAGATCCGGAACACGGCGCGCTTCCTCCTCTCGAACCTCTTCGACTTCGATCCGGCCACGGACGCGGTGCCGGATGCCCGCCTCGAGCCGCTCGACCGCTGGGTGCTCGACGCCGCCGCGCGCTTCGCGGCCGAGGCGCGGGACGCCTACGCGCGATACGAATTTCACGCGGTCGCGCGGCGGCTCCTCGACCTCGTCACGACCGACCTCTCGGCCTTCTGGTGCGACGTGCGGAAGGACGCTTTTTACGTTCTCGCGGCGAATGATCCCGTCCGGCGGTCGGCGCAGACGGCTGCCTGGAAGCTCGTAGAGACGATCGCACTCGCGCTTTCCCCCATCTGCCCGTTCACGGCGGAGGAGATCTTCGAGTCGATCCCGGGAAGGAGCGGGGATCCCGCCGCCCTTTTCCTGCAGACGTGGGATTCGTGTGAACTTCCAAAGATTTCTTCGAGTGAAAGAGAGGCTTGGAAAGCGCTCCTCGCGCTCCGAGCCTCTTTCCTGCAGGCCCTGGAGCCGCTGCGCCGCGACAACCTGGTCGGCTCGGCCTCCCAGGCCGAGGCCGTCGTCGGGCGCGTCGCCGGATTTGACGAGGCGCTCCGAACTCTTTACCTTTCAGAAGAAAAGCTCGCTGAGGTCCTGGCGGTTCCGTCGTTCGTGAGGGACGCCCGCGCCGAAGGCGTCGTCGCCCGCCCCGCCGAGGGCGCGAAGTGCCCGCGGTGCTGGCAGGTGCGAAAGGACGTCGAGCCAGGCGACGACGGCCTCTGCGCGCGCTGCCGGCGCGTGGCCGGCGCGTAGAATCCACCCGTGCCGCGCCGGCTCTTCTATTTTGGAATCTCCCTCGCCGTCGTGGCTCTGGACCAGATCACGAAGGCGATCGTGTCCGCGCGCATCCCGCTGCACGACACGATTCCGGTGATTCGGGGCTTCTTCGACCTCACGCACGTGCGGAACACGGGCGCGGCCTTCGGCATCTTCGCGTCTTTCAGTTCTCCCGCGCGCACGACGATCCTGACGCTCGTCGCCGGCGGCGTCTTCCTCGCCGTTCTCGCCTGGTCGCTGTCGTCGCCCGTGACGCTCACGCGCCTCCAGACGGCGCTCGCGCTCGTCCTCGGCGGCGCCGTCGGGAACCTGATCGACCGCGTGCGCTTCCATTCCGTGACGGACTTCCTGCGCTTCTACGTGGACCGCTGGGAATGGCCGTCTTTCAACGTGGCCGACAGCGCGATCAGCGTTGGCGTCGTCCTTCTCGCCTGGGACATCTGGCGGCAACCCGGAAAAGAGCCCGAGACATGCACCCAGAACTGATCCACATCGGCTCCTTCGCGCTCCCGAGCTACGGCGTGATGATGGCGCTCGGCTTCCTCGCGGCGTTGTGGCTCCTGAGAAGGCGGGCACCCGCATTCGGTGTCGATCCGGACGCAGCGTCGGACATCGGGATCTGGCTTCTCCTGTCGGGCCTCGTGGGGGCGAAGCTGCTGCTCGTCATCGTCGAGTGGCCGCACTACGTGTCGTCCTGGAACGGACTGAAGGATCTCGCGCGGGCAGGCGGCGTCTTCTACGGCGGCCTGATCGGAGCGATCGCGGGCACGGTGATCCTCCTTCGGAAGCGCGGGATTCCCTTCTTCACGTTCGCCGACAATGCGGCGCCGTCGATCGCTCTCGGGCAATGCCTCGGACGCGTCGGCTGCCTCCTCGCGGGCTGCTGCTGGGGCCGCCACTGTGAGATGCCCTGGGCGATCACGTTCTTCGACCCGAAAGCGGCCGAGAACGTCGGCGTCCCGCTCGGAGTCCCGCTTCATCCCACGCAGATCTACGAGGCCGTCGGAACGCTCATCCTCAGCATCCTCCTCGTCGCCTTCGAGCGCCGCCGGTACTCCGGAGAGACGTTCGTGCGCTACCTCTTCGGATACGCGATCCTGCGTTTCACGATCGAGATCTTCCGCGGCGACCCGCGCGGCTCGGTCTTCGGCGCGATGTCGACGTCCCAGTTCATCGCGCTCGGCCTCGCCGCCGCCGCGGCCGCGATCTGGGCCCTCCGACGCAGGACGGCGCCCGCGCCCGCAGCCGTTCGATCGGCGTGAGCGAGGAGCCCGGGCCCCGGCGCGCGTTCCGCGCGGATCGCGGCGACGCGGGCGAGAGGCTCGACCGGGTCCTGCTCAGGCATCTCAACGACCTGCCCGAGGCCTCGCGCACGAAGATCCAGGAGTGGATCGACGGCGGATACGTTTCGCTCGGAGGAAGAAAGCCGAAGAAGAGCTCCGAGAAGGTGAAGACCGGAGAGGAGATCGCGGTCGAGCTTCCTCCTCCCCCGCCCCCGCGTCCCGACATCCTCGCCCAGGACATCCCGCTGTCCATTCTTTTCGAGGACTCTGAAATTCTCGTACTCGACAAGCCGCCGGGTCTCGTCGTGCACCCCGCCGTCGGCCATCGCGACGGCACGCTCGTGAACGCGCTCCTCCACCACTCCAAGGACTGGGCCGGACCCGCCGACCGGCCGGGTCTCGTGCACCGGCTCGACAAGGACACGTCGGGGGTGCTCATCATCGCGAAAACGGAACGGGCGATGGCTGTGCTCGGGAAGGCCATGAAAGAAAGATGCTTAGAAAAGGATTATTTAACCGTGGTTTATGGCAAGGCGCCGCTGAAAAAGGGGCGCATCGATCTCAAAATCCATCGCGATCCCGGCGACCGCAAGCGCATGGCGGTCTCGAAGGTCGAAGGGCGTGATTCTTCCACCTTCTATGAAATCCTCTCCGAGTCCTCGGGGTGTCTTTCCGGTCTCTCTCTCCTGAAATGCCGCCTCGTCACCGGACGCACGCATCAGATTCGCGTCCACCTCAAGGCGCTGAATCTGCCCATCGTCGGCGATTCCGTCTACGGGTCGCCCCGCTGGAAAGGTCTGAAGGACGCCACCCTCGCTGCAGCCTGCAAGGCGTTCCCGCGGCAGGCGTTGCACGCGTGGCGCCTCGGGATCAAGCACCCGGTCACGGGCGAAAAGATGACGTTCACGGCGCCCGTCCCACCGGACCTTCTTGGACTCCTCGCGGCTGCGGGCCTCGAGGCCCCCGGCCTTTGCTAATGTCGCCGGCATGAACACGACCCGGACCCCCGCCCGCGTCTCCGCGCGCGGCCTCGCCATGCCGGCCTCGCCCATCCGAAGGCTCATGCCTCTCGCGGACGAGGCGAAGAAGCGCGGTGTGAAGGTCTATCACCTGAACATCGGCCAGCCCGACCTCGAGACGCCCGAGCCCATGCGCCGGCGGCTGACGACGCTGAAGGACAAGGTCTACGCCTACTCGCCTTCGAACGGCACTCCGGAGTACCTCGACTTCCTCCACGCGTACTACGGGAGGCTCGGCCTCACGTTGAAGAGAGGCGAGATTCTGGCCACCACGGGCGGGAGCGAGGCGCTGCTCTTCGCTTTCATGGCCTGCGCCGATCCGGGGTCCGAGATCCTGACGGTGGAGCCGCTCTATACGAACTATCGCTCTTTCGCGGCGATGGCGGGTCTCACCCTGCGCCCGATCGTGACGCGCGGCGAGGATGGCTTCCATCTTCCGGCGCGCGCCGAGTGGGAAAAGGCGTTGACGCCCAAGACCCGCGCCGTCCTGCTCTGCAACCCGAACAATCCGACCGGAACCGTCTACTCGAAGGAAGAGGTCATCCGCGCGGCTGAGTTCTGCCGCGACCACGGCCTCTTCTTCGTGTCCGACGAGGTCTACCGGGAGTTTCTCTACGACGGCCGGGATTCCGTGAGTGCCCTGTCGCTCGCGGAGTTCGAGGACCAGGTCGTCGTGGTGGATTCCCTCTCGAAGCGGTTCTCGGCCTGTGGTATCCGGCTCGGCGCGCTCGTCACGCGCAATGCCGAGGTGGCGGGCGCATGTAACCGTATGGCGCAGGGTCGCCTCTCGCCGCCGGGGCTGGCCCAGCACATCGCGCCGGGCGCGCTGGAACTGGGACCCGACTACTACCAGGGCATCATCCGCGAGTATCAGAAGAGGCGCGACACGCTGTACGAGGGGCTCTCGAAGATCCCCGGCGTCTTCCTCCGGAAGCCCGAAGGGGCGTTCTATTTCATCGCGCGCCTGCCCGTGAAAGACAGCGACGACTTCGCGGCGTGGCTCCTGTCGGACTTCGCGCACGAGGAAAAGACGGTCATGGTCGCTCCCGCCAGCGGCTTCTACGTCACTCCCGGCCTCGGGCTCGACGAAATCCGCATCGCGTACGTCCTCAAGGAGGACGATCTCCGCGACGCCGTGCGCATCCTCGGGGTGGCACTTCCGGCTTACCGAAAAGCAAGAGGCCTCGACTGATCGAGGCCTCCGCTCCCGTTACCTTCTAAGAAAATTCTATTTCTTCTTCTTCGCGGACGCTTCGCCCGCTGGCACGTCGATCTGCGCCTTCTGGATCGTCCCGGAGTAGTCGACGTAGATCGACTTCCACTCGCTGAAGACGTCCAGCGCGGCGAGGCCCGCTTCACGGTGGCCGTTGCCCGTTTTCTTGGTGCCGCCGAACGGCAGATGGGTCTCGGCGCCGATCGTCGGGAGATTGACGTAGAAGATGCCGGCCTCGAGGTCGCGCATCGCGACGAACGCCTTGTTCACGTCCTGCGTGAAGATGGCCGACGACAGGCCGTACTCGCTGTCGTTCGCGACGTCGATGGCTTCTTCCAGGGACGAGATCGGGACGATGGACGTGACGGGACCGAAGATCTCCTCGCGCGCCACGCGCATCGTGCGGTGGCAGTCGGCGAAGACGGTGGGCGCGACGAACCAGCCTTTTTCGTGCGCCTTACCCGCGAGCCGTCGGCCTCCGGCGACGCACTTCGCGCCCTCGGCCTTGCCGATCGAAATGTAGTCGAGGACCGTGTCGAGCTGACTTTCGTTGACGGAGGGCCCCATCTCGTTCTTCTCGTCGAGCCCGCTGCCGACGCGGAGCGCGTTCGCCCGCTCGGCCATCATCGCCGTGAACTTCCGCACGACCTTCTTGTGCACGAGGAGCCGGGAGGACGCCGTGCAGCGCTGGCCGCTCGTCCCGAAGGCGCCCCAGATCGATCCGTCGACGGCGAGCTCGAGGTTCGCGTCGTCCATCACGATGATCGGGTTCTTGCCGCCCATCTCGAGGTGGACGTGCTTGAAGGAAGGGGCGCAGGCTTCGTTGATCGTCTGGCCAACCGAAGTCGAGCCGGTGAACGAGACCACCTTGACGCGCGGGTCCTTCAGGAGCGGCATCCCCACTTTCGAGCCGCTGCCGGAGACCATGTTGAAGACGCCGGGGGGAAGGCCCGCGTCCGCGAGCGCGCGCGCGAAGTTCACGACCGAGAGCGGGGTATCCGTGGCGGGCTTGATGACCACGGTGTTCCCGCACACGAGGGCGGCCGTCGTCTTCCAGGCCGGAATCGCCATCGGGAAGTTCCAGGGCGTGATGAAAGCGCAGACGCCGATGGGCGCGCGGACCGACATCGCGAACTTGTTCGGCAGCTCCGAAGGGGTCGTCTGCCCGTGCAAGCGCCGGCCCTCGCCGCCCATCAGGAACGCCATGTCGATGGCCTCCTGGACGTCTCCACGGGCCTCCTTGAGGACCTTCCCCATCTCGCGCGTCATGTCGCGGGCGTATTGCTCCTTGCGGTCGCGCAGGATCTCGCCCAGGCGGTAGAGAATCTCCCCGCGCTGCGGGCCCGGGACGAGGCGCCAGGACTTGTACGCCTCAGCCGCGACGTCGACGGCCTCCTTCGCGTCGCGCTCGTCCGAGTCGGCGAAGCGGCCGATCAGGTCGGTGACGTCCGCGGGATTGCGGTTTTCGAATGTTCGGCCCGAACGGGCCGGGACCCATTTCCCGGCGATCCAGTTTCCATGAACGGGTACGGAGGAGGCCATGTGATGCGTTCCTTTCGCTGCGGGTCAGCGCCCTCGTTGATCAGCGCGGCGGGCTCTCGGCCCGGCCGCCCATGTCGATGCGCCCCGTGAATCGGGCTCCCTCGCCGATGACGATGCGGGGAGCGTGAATGTTGCCTTCGAGAATTGCGGTTGGCAGGAGCTCGACGCGCTCGGCGGCGCGCACGTTCCCAATGACGTGTCCCGCGATGGCGACCGTGCCGGCGGCCACTTCAGCCACGACGATGCCCTTGAGGCCCACCCGAAAGGCCTTCGAAATCTCGACGCGGCCCTCCACGCGCCCGTCCACGAAGACATCCTCGTCCCCCAGAACCTCTCCCTGAATGCGGACAAGGGGGCCAATGAAGGAGGACCTGAAAACGGGCTCCTGGAAGCCCGCGGGCGCCGGACCGCCCCTCTTTCCGAAGATCGCCATCGCGCGGCCGGAGTCTAACCGGCGGCAGCCGAACCCGCCACCGGTCGGAAAAGAAAAAGGGCCGGGCGGAAAGTCCGCCCGGCCCGAAGGTTAAGAAGGAACGAGGCCGTCAGACTTCTTCGTGGATCTTCACGTCCTTCGTTTCGCGGAGGAACAGGAAGCCGACGACGACCGTGACGAGGGCGACGATGATCGGATACCAAAGCCCCTGGTAGATGTTGCCCGACGCGGCGACCCACGCCGTGGCAATGAGCGGAAGCATTCCGCCGAACCAGCCGTTCCCGATGTGATAGGGCAGCGACATCGACGTGTATCGAATGTTCGCCGGGAACAACTCCACGAGGAACGCCGCGATCGGCCCGTAAACCATGGTCACGTAGATGACCATGATGAAGAGGATCAGCAGCACCATCGGGAAGTTCATCTCGGCCTTGTTGAACGCAGGATTCTCCTTGGGGCCCCCCGAGGGATAGCCCGTCGCCTTCATGGCCTCCTTGAGCTTCGCCTCGTCGTAGCCCTTGATCTCGACGCTGCCGATCTTCACGATGACTTCGTCGCTCTGGGCCGGGATCTTCGTGAACGAGAGGCCCTGCTTCGCGATGAAGTCCTGCGCCTTGTCGCAGGGCGAGAACTTCGTGAACGGCGTCACGAAGATGTGCATCTTGCAGTTCGTCCCGGCGATCGTGACCGGGACCGAATCCTGGTATTTCTCGAGGGCCGGGTTCCCGTAGTGCGTGAGCGCCTTGAAGAGCGGGATGTACGTGAGCGCGGCGATCAAACAGCCGAGAAGAATGATCTTCAGGCGGCCGATCTTGTCCGAGAGCGCGCCGAACACGATGAAGAATGCCGTCCCGAGGAGCAGGGACAGCGCGATGAGCGTATACGCCGTCTTCCAGTCCATCTTCAGCGTGATCGTGAGGAAGAAGAGCGCGTAGAACTGGCCCGTATACCAGACGACGCCCTGGCCCGCGGTCGCGCCGAAGAGGGCGAGAGCCGCGTATTTGTTGTTCGGGTATTTGAAGAAGCTGTCCTTGATGGGCGACTTCGAGCGTTTCCCCTGCGCCTTCAGGCGCTGGAAGATCGGCGATTCCTGCAGCTTGAGCCGGATGTAGATGGAGATCGCGAGGAGCAGCAGCGAGAGGACGAACGGGATGCGCCATCCCCAGTTGGCGAAGTCCGCCGGCGAGATCCACGCGCGGCAGGCGTAAATGACGAGCAGGGCCATGAAGAACCCGACGGTGGCCGTCGTCTGGATCCAGCTCGTCGCGTACCCGCGCCGGTGGTCGGGGGCGTGCTCGGCGACGTACGTCGCCGCGCCGCCGTACTCGCCGCCGAGGGCGAGGCCCTGCAGGAGGCGGAGGGTCACGAGCATCGCGGGCGCCCACCATCCGATGGTCGCGAATGTCGGCAGGAATCCGACGAGGGCCGTCGCGCCGCCCATGACGGCAATCGTCACGAGGAACGTGTACTTGCGGCCGACGAGGTCACCGATGCGGCCGAAGATGAGGGCGCCGAACGGACGGACGAGGAAGCCGGCCGCGTACGTGACGAACGCCGAGAGGAGAGCCGCCGTTTCGTTCCCCTTCGGGAAGAAGAGGCTCGCGAAGAACGGGGCCAGAGTGGCATAAAGATAAAAGTCGTACCACTCGAAGACCGTGCCGACCGACGACGCGACGATGACGCGTCGTTCCTCGGCCGAACTGATGACCCGTTTGCCGGATTCCGCGGGTGCCGCAGTACTCATCGATAACCCTCCATCCTGTGGCCTCTCGGCCGTTTTGAGTTCGGAGAACACCACGCCTTTGTGACGGACGGCACCGGCCCTCGGTGAGGCTGGGGCGCCGCCGCACCCTCGTGCGGAGCAGACTCCGAAACCTGATTTCGCTCGAGACAGAACTTGGCGAAAGTCTTTCAGACTCTCGCCTCAAGTCAAGCGAAAACCCGGGAGCCGAGTTAACGCAAATGCATCAGCGCCCGATCGAAGATTCCTGTTGACGCGGATTCCCCCTCATGTATCGTTTTCGCATAGATGCGCTTTGGTCGTGCCGCTCGTGGGCGTGCTGACGTGAAGGAGGATGGTGTGCGTTCAAGGATCAGTCTGAATCGCTTCACTCTCGTTTCTCTTGCTTTGCTCATCGCGTTCCTGCCGGGAATCGCGAATGCCCAGGCAATCATCAAGGTGAACGACACCGTCAACTTCCGGCTCGGCATCCTGCTGCAGGGTTGGGCGGACTGGAACGGCCAGTCGGACGCGGCGGGGAACACGGCCGGGTTCCAGCAGAATCTGTTCCTGCGCCGGGCCCGACTCTTCGTCGGCGGTCAGGTCGCGAAGGACGTCACGTTCTTCTTCATGACGGACAACCCGAACCTCGGCAAGACGACGGTCGGGGGCTCGACCGCCGGAACGGCCTTCAAGCAGCCGAATACGGGTTTCATCATCCAGGACGCCTACCTCGAGTGGGCGATCGCAAACGAGTTCCGGCTCCAGGGCGGCCTCATCCTCATTCCGCTCTGCCGCAACTGCAACTCGAGCGCGGTCAACCTCGTTTCGATGGACTACGGAACGTGGTCCTTCCAGGAGAACGCCTCCACCCAGTCCTCCGTCGGCCGCGACACGGGTTTCCAGCTCAAGGGCTACCTTGCGAACGACCATTTCGAGTACCGGATCGGCACCTACTCGGGCTTCCGCGCCCCCGGCGTCAAAAATTCACTGCGCTTCACCGGCCGCGCCCAGTACAACTTCTTCGACGTGGAGAAGGTCCAGTTCTACCCGGGCACGTATTTCGGCAAGAAGAAGATCCTGGCCGTCGGCGCCAGCTTCGACGCGCAGAGCGACTACACCGCCTACGCCGCGGACGTGTTCCTCGACTACCCGATCGGCAAGGGCAACGGCATCACGGCGCAGGCCGACTTCATCCGCTACGACGGCGGCGCCACCTTCCCCACGGCCGCGCTTTTAAAGCAGGACGACCTCTTCCTCGAGGCCGGCCTCTTCGTCGGCGGCCTTAAGGTCATGCCGTTCCTCCGCTACGAGATCCAGAAGTACCAGGACGACGTGAACCAGAAGCTCAACAAGGAATTCTTCCAGGCCGGGCTCGGCTGGTATCCCTACGGGTCGAACTTCAACATCAAGGGCGGCTTCACGCGGAAACAATTCCCGAACGACCCGCTCACCGCCTCCACGAACCAGTACACGGTTCAGGTCCAGGTCTTCTACTACTGACACTTCTCCGCGCGGCTCCGCGGGGCGCCCGGCGCCCCGCGTGAGCCCGGAGCGCTCTTCGGTCCCACCGCGACTCTCGAAGGAGCAAGCATATGGCGAGGAAGGAATCCGGCAAGAAGGTTCCTCAGGTGCCCGCGGCCTCCACCCCGATCGACGTCCTCCTCACCGAGAAGCGGAAGTTCGCGCCTCCCGCCGGATTCGTCAAGACGGCGAACGCCAAATCCTCTTCCGTCTACGGAGCGGCCACTCGAGACCTCGAGAAGTTCTGGTCCTCCTGGGCGAAAGAGCTTCAGTGGGACAAACCCTGGAAGAAGGTGCTCGAGTGGAAGCCGCCGCACGCGAAGTGGTTCACGGGGGGGAAGCTCAACGCCTCGGTGAACTGCGTGGACCGCCACCTCGCGGGCCACCGTCGCACGAAGGCCGCGTTCATCTGGGAGGGCGAGCCGGGCGACCGCCGCACGCTCACCTATCGCGAGCTCTA
>JARXKK010000037.1 GCA_030278895.1 Acidobacteriota bacterium | reverse complement strand
ACCAGCAGGCCGACACCGGCACGAAGATGATCCACATCGGGAAGAACACCCGCTCGACGATCGTGTCGAAGGGCATCTCCGCGGGGCACGGACAGAACACGTACCGCGGCGCCGTGACAATCATGAAAAATGCGGAGGGCGCGCGGAACTACTCCCAGTGCGATTCGCTTCTCATCGGCGACCAGTGCGGCGCACACACGTTCCCCTACATCGAGGTCAAGAACAGCTCGGCCACGCTCGAGCACGAGGCCTCCACGTCGAAGATCGGCGAAGACCAGCTCTTCTACTGCCGCCAGCGCGGCCTCTCGGCGGAGGACGCCGTTTCTCTCATCGTCAACGGATTCGCCAAGCGCGTCCTCAAGGAGCTCCCGATGGAGTTCGCGGTCGAGGCGCAGAAGCTGCTCGGCGTTTCACTCGAAGGGTCGGTCGGATGAATCTTCTCGAAGTCACGAACCTCCACGCCGCCATAGAGGAAGACGGGACCGAGATCCTCAAGGGGATCAACCTCGTCATCCGCCCGGGCGAAGTCCACGCGATCATGGGCCCGAACGGGTCGGGCAAGAGCACGCTCGCCCACGTCCTGTCGGGGCGGCCCGGATACACCGTGACGCAAGGCACCGCCCTTTTTCTCGGGAAGGACCTCCTCGCGATGCCGGCCGAGATCCGCGCCCGAGAGGGCGTCTTCCTCGCCTTCCAGTATCCCGTCGAGATCCCAGGAGTCTCGAACACGTATTTCCTCCGCACCGCCGTGAACACCGTGCGTAAGCACCGCGGACAGCCGGAGCTCGACGCGATCGACTTCCTCGCGCTCCTCGACGGCAAGGCGAAGCTCGTGGAGATGGAAGAGGCCCTCCTCAACCGCTCCGTGAACGAAGGCTTCTCGGGCGGCGAGAAGAAGCGCAACGAAGTCCTCCAGATGGCGATCCTCGACCCGAAGCTCGCCATCCTCGACGAGACCGACTCCGGCCTCGACATCGACGCGCTTCGGATCGCGGCCGCGGGCGTAAACGCCCTCCGCGACGGTTCGCGCGGGATGCTCGTCATCACGCACTACCAGCGCCTCCTCGACTACATCATCCCGGACTTCGTGCACGTCCTCTCGGACGGGAAGATCGTCAAGTCCGGCGACAAGGAGCTCGCGAAGGAGCTCGAAGCGAAGGGCTACTCCTGGATCGAGAAAGGGCCGGTCGTGACTGCGCCGACAGCCGCCGGAGTCGCCTCGCGATGACTCTTCCCGCCCGGGCTAGCGCCATTCATGACGGAGTCGCCACGCTCGTGGGGCGTGCGAACGGCTTCGCGGCGCGAAGGCCGAGCCCGCCGTGGCTGCAGAAATTGCGGACGGCCGGCGTGTCGGCCTTCGAGAAGCTCGGCTTTCCCTCGACGAACGACGAGGACTGGCGGTTCACGAACCTCGCGCCCCTCGCCCGGACGGCCTTCGTGCTCTCCCCCGACGAGGTCTCCCTCGCCGAGCGGACCGCGGCGCTCGAGCTGGAGGCGCGCCTCGGACCATTGGGACTGTCGTCACCCGGGCCCCGGATCGTTTTCGTGAACGGGCGTCCCCTGCGCTGGAATGCCGGCGCGCTCACGTCCGGAGTTTCCTTCGAATGGCTGAAGAGAGTCCTGGCGCATTCGCCGGAACGCGTCGAACGCGCGCTCGTTGCGCCGGCCCCCGAAGGTGATTCTTCGAATAAGTTCTTCGGCGCTCTCGGGGACGCGTTCCTCGACGACGGCGTCGTCCTCCGCGTTCCTGCGAATACGAGCATCGAAGAACCTCTCTTCATCCTTCATGTCGCAACGCCTGCGTGGTCCTCGGAAGCGCCGCGAATGGTGCATACGCGGAATCTCTTCACCTTCGAAGAGAATTCTTCGGCGACCGTGGTCGAGGCCTATCTGGGAGGAAGCGGACCTTCCCTGATGAACGCCCGGACGGACGTCACGCTCGCGAAGGGCGCCCGCCTGAATCACGTCAAGCTCCAGCTCGAGGGCCCGGAGGCGTTCCACGTCGGGCAGCTCGCGGTCGATCATGCGGCCGGCGCCCACGCGGCATCCCACGTCTTCTCCTTCGGCGGGAAGGTCGTCCGGAACGAGATCGCGATGTCGCTCCGGGGCGAAGGCGCGACGACGGAGCTCAACGGCCTTTTCTGCGCGACCTCGGGCCAGCACGTCGACTGCCACACCCTCATCGACCACGCCCTGCCCCGCGGTTCCAGCGTCGAGCTGTACAAGGGCGTCCTCGACGGCACCGGCCGCGGCGTCTTCGACGGCAAGATCCTCGTGCGGGCCGGCGCCGTCCGGACGGACGCGCGCCAGACGAACCGCAACCTCGTCCTCTCCAACAGCGCCCTCGTCGACAGCAAGCCCCAGCTCGAGATCCACAACAACGACGTCCGCTGCACGCACGGCTCGACGACGGGTCGCCTCGACGCCGACGCCGTCTTCTACCTGCGCTCGCGCGGCCTGTCGCCCGAGGCGGCGCGGGCGCTCCTGACGTACGCGTTCGGCAGCGAGCTGATCGAGAAGGTGCCGTCCGCCGACGTCCGGGCCTTCCTCGAGAACCACCTGCGCGCCTGGCTGCCCGCGAACCTCGCGGCCCCGGAGGCCCGATGAGCACCGCGACGAAGACTCCCGCTCGCGTCTACGACGTGGAGAGCCTCCGCGCCCAGTTTCCGATCCTCTCGCGCACGGTCCACGGCAAGCCCCTCGTCTATCTCGACAACGCGAACACGACGCAGAAACCGCGCGTCGTCATCGACAGGGACCGCAAGTACTACGAGGAAGAGAACGCGAACATCCATCGCGGCACCCACTGGCTCTCCGAGAAGGCCACCGAAGCCTACGAGGGCGGCCGGGCGAAGGTCGCCCGCTTCCTCGGAGCGGCCTCCCCGAAGGAGATCGTCTTCACGCGCGGCACGACGGAGGCGATCAACCTCGTCGCGTCGAGCTTTTCGCAGGCGTTCCTCGAGGCCGGCGACGAGATCCTCATCACGGGCCTCGAGCACCACTCGAACATCGTTCCCTGGCAGCTCGCCTGCGAGCGAACGGGCGCGAAGCTCGTCGTCGTCCCGATCACCGACGACGGTGAGGTGCCGGCGGACGAATTCGAGAAGCGTCTGACACCGCGGACGAAGCTCGCGGCCGTGTCGCATGTCTCGAACGCCCTCGGGACGATCAACCCGGTCAAGGAGCTCATCGCGATCGCCCACGCCGTGAACGTGCCCGTACTCGTGGACGGCGCGCAGGCGGCCCCGCATCTGCCGATCGACGTGAAGGACCTCGGCTGCGATTTCTACGCCGTCTCCGCGCACAAGATGTACGGCCCGACGGGCATCGGAGCGCTCTATGGCAAGGCGGAGTGGCTCGAGAAGCTGCCGCCGTACCAGGGCGGCGGCGACATGATCGCGTCCGTCACGTTCGAGAAGACGACCTACAACGAGCTCCCTTGGAAGTTCGAGGCGGGCACCGCGAACATCGCGGGGGGAATCGTCTTCGGCGTCGCGGTCGACTGGCTCACGGGCGTCGGGCTCGCAGCCATCGCCGCCCACGAGCACGACCTGCTCGTGCATGCCACCCGGACGCTCTCGGCCATTCCGGGCCTCACGATCGTGGGCCGCGCGAAAGAGAAGGCCGCCGTGGTTTCTTTCACGCTCGACAACGTGCACCCGCACGACATCGGCACGATCCTCGACCGAGAGGGAATAGCGATCCGCACGGGCCAGCATTGCGCGCAACCTGTCATGGACCGCTTCGGCATTCCGGCAACGGCCCGGGCGTCTTTCGGCCTCTACAACACGCGCGAGGAAGTCGACGCACTCGCGGCGGGTCTCTCGAAGGTTTCGGAGATGTTCGGATGACGGAACTCCGCGACCTGTACCAGGAAGTCATCCTCGATCACAACAAGTCCCCGCACAACTACCGGGAGATGGCGGACGCGTCGCGCATCGCGCTGGGGCACAACCCGCTCTGCGGCGACAAGATGAAGCTCTACGTCAGGATCGACGGCGACCGGATCGCCGACGTGGCGTTTCAGGGCTCCGGCTGCGCGATCTCCAAGGCATCCGCCTCGATCATGACGGACGCCATCAAGGGAAAGACGCTGACCGAAGCCGAAACGCTGTACGGACAATTCCACGAGCTCCTCACCGGGCCGCCCGACGTCAAGGCCGACGGCGCCGGCCTCGGCAAGCTCGCGGTCTTCTCGGGTGTGCGCGAGTTCCCCGCGCGCGTCAAGTGCGCCACGCTCGCGTGGCACACGCTCGAAACCGCGCTCAAGGGGCAGCAGGAAGTCGCGAAGACGGAATAGACATGGAAGGCCCATCTCCTCTCGAGCAGAAGGTCATCGACGAGGCGCTGAAGAAGTGCTTCGACCCCGAGATCCCCGTGAACATCTGGGAGCTGGGGTTGATCTATTCCGTCGCCGTCTCGCCCGAGGGCGCCGCCGACGTAAAGATGACGCTGACGGCGCCCGCGTGCCCCGTCGCGGGATCGCTGCCGGGTGAGGTCGAGACGAAGATCAAAGCCGTGCCGGGCATCACGGACGCGAAGGTCGAGCTCGTCTGGGACCCGCCCTGGACCGCCGGGATGATGTCCCGCGTCGCGCGCGTGATGCTCGGAATGTAAGCGTCATGCCGGAGATGTGAGGCGCGGATCCTCCGTGGCGTGGCGCTGCGAGAGGAGCCAGCCGAGGCCGAACGTGATCGACGAGCCGAGGAGCGAGTACCACGGCCACGCGATCATCTTGCCGAGCGCGAACGGCACCCAGCCCTTCGACCCGAGCCACAGGAAGAGCATGAAGCTCGCCGAGGCGCCGATCGCGGCGAGCGCGTCCGCCTGGCGCGCCTTCCGCGCCCAGAGTGCGAGGAGGAAGGCGCCGAGGAGGCCGCCCGCCGTCACGCTCGCGAGCCCCAGGGCCACCTGCACGGCCGGGACGTTCTGCGGTAGCCGCGAGAACCCGACGGCGAGACCGGCGAGCACGATCGTCCAGAAGAGCGTGAGGAGCTTCCCGAGAACGAGGCCGCGCTTCCCTTCCACGTGCTTCTTTCCCATCAAGGGCGCCACGATGTCGAGGGCGAGCGCCGAGGCGAGGGAATTGAGCGCGGACGACTCCGAGCACATCGCCGCCGAGAAGATCCCCGCGATGAGGTAGGCCGAAACGAGAGGCGGCAGATGTCCCACGATGAACGACGGGAATATCTGGTCGCTCGTCGCGAACCCGCCGGGCCCGACCGCGCGTCCGCCGTAGAACGCGAAGAGCCCGACGCCGACCGCGAGGAACAGGCAGAACTGCAGGATGACGACGACACCGCTCCCGATCAGGGCCTTCCGGGCGTCGCGCAGCCCGCGGCATGCGAGCAGGCGCTGCACGATGAGCTGATCGGCGCCGTGCGAAGCCATTGCGAGCACGGCACCGCCAATCACTCCGGCAAAGATGGTATAGGGCTCGGAAAGATTCCATGAAAAGTCGAAGAGCCGGACCGGGCGCCCGAGCTCCATGCACCTTCTAAGAATCCCTCCGAATCCCCCCTCAATCGAATGGACCAGAACCCACAAAGCCATCGTTGCGCCCGAGAGGTAGACGCACACCTGGATCAGGTCGATCCAGATGACCGCCTTGATGCCGCCGACGTACGTGTAGAGCGCCGTCGCGGCCGCGAGAAGCAGGATCGCGGCCCACACGGGCACGCCGAGGATGAGGGCGATCGGGATCGCGGGCACGGCGAGGCGCACGCTCGCGGCCATGACGCGCGTGACCATGAAGATGAGCGACGTGAACCGCCGTGCGCCGACGCCGAAGCGCCGCTCGAGAAGCGCATAGGCCGTCGTGATCTCGCCCTGGAAGTAACCGGGAAGAAGAAGGATCGAAACCAGGATGCGGCCCACGAGGTATCCGAACGCGAGCTGCAGGAACGTGAAGCCCGTGCGATAGGCATCGCCGGGAACCGACAGGAACGTCAGGGCCGAGGTTTCCGTCGCGACGATGGACGCCATGACGGCCCACCACGGCATCGCGTGGCCGCCCAGGAAGTAGTCTTTCGCGTCCTTCTGGCCCTTCCCGAGCCACGCGCCGAGCACGTTGATGCCGGCCAGATACAGCGCGATCGCGATGAGCGTCGGCAGCCCGAGGGAAATTCCTTCCATGTGGGCGCGATGATCACACAAGGGCATGGCTTCGCTTAAGCTCGCGACATGGGTCTGACCGTCGAACGCAACCGGCTCCTTCAGGAGCTCACCGCGTTCTGCGAGGCTCACCCCGTGGACGAGAAGATCCTCCTCGTCCCGTCCTTCCAGACCGGCATCCAGATCCTCGACGCCCTGGCCCGCTCCGGCTCCGCGCACCTGAACCTTCGCCCCGCGACCGTTTTCTCGCTCGCGCACGGAGTCGCCGGGCCGGCGCTCGCCGCCGCGGGCCGCGAGACGCTCTCGCGCGCCCAGCTCCTCGCCCTCGTCGAGGACGCGTGCGACCAGGTTCTCGAGCCCTCGTCTTACTTCGGCGCGCTGCGCGAGAGGCCCGGCCTCCACCGCGCCCTCCAGTCCACGTTGAACGAGATCCGGCGGGTGGGCCTTACTCCCGAGCAGCTCCCCTCCGAGGCCCTCGAGGACCCTCGCAAGGCGCGCGAGATGAAGGCCATCGGGCGCTCCTACCGCGACGCGCTCGAGGCCGGGACGTTCGCCGATCCGCTCGACGTCCTCGCGGCCGCGACCCGGATGCTCGGTGAGAATGCGGGCCTGAGGCTTGCGCCTGCGGTCCGCGTCCTGCGGCCCGAAGGGTTCGAGCTTTCGGCACTCGAGTCGACCTTCCTCGACGCGCTCCTGCCCCACCCGGCCACGCCCCTCCCCGTCGACGTTCCGGAGGACCCTCCCCTGACCCCGGACCGCGTGTTTCTCGTGTGCGCCTCCGGGGAGGAGAACGAGGTGCGCGCGGTCTTCCGTCGCATCGTGGACGAGAAGATTCCGCTCGACAGCGTCGAGATCGCGATCACGGACGACGCCGCCTACCGGCCGCTCGTCTACGAGCTCGCGCAGCAGGCGGGCTTCCCCTGCACCTTCGCCGACGGGATTCCGGCCACGTTCTCCCGTCCGGCGCAGGGCGTCCTCGACGTCCTCGATTGGATCGCGGGCGGATACCAGGTGCGCGCGCTCGCGCGCCTCTTCGGCGCGGGCCGAGCGAACCTCGCGGCGGCGCACCCGCACGGCGCCCTCGTCGGGCCGGTCCGGGCGGCGCGGGCGTTCCGGAGGGCGGGAATCGTGAGGGGCCGCGAGCGCACGCGCGCGCGCCTCTCGCTCGACCGCGCGCGTCTCGAGCGCAGGGCCGCGGCCGAGGGTCTCGAGCCCGAGGCGATCGCCGAGCGGCTCGTCCCGCTCGACGCCGTCGCGGCCTGGGTCGATCGCCTCCTCGCGATTACGCCGGTTCCCGATCTGGAGGGCCGCGTCGATCTCGCGGCGCTGGCGCACGCGGGGCTCGCTCTGACGGACCTCCTCGATGTCGCGAGCCGGCTGGACGGAATGGCGCGCGAGGGCCTCGCCCGCCTCTTCGCCGAGTTCGCGGCGCTGCCCCCGCGCAAGCTCCCCCTCGCCGAGGCCGCGGCCCGCCTGCGCGAGGCGGTGGAGACTCTCGCGGTTGCGTCTTCGACGCCTCTTCCCGGCCACGCCCACGTCGCCCGCATCGCGGCGGCCGGATGGAGCGGGCGCGGCCACACGTTCGTACTCGGCCTCGACGAAGCGCGCTTTCCTGGCGGAGGCGCACAGGACCCGGTCCTCCTCGACCACGAGCGCGAGGCGGTCAACGAGCGGATCGGCTCCAGGCTGCTGCCACCGCGCCGCGGGACGGCGGCCGAGGAGAGCCGTCGCGCGCTCGCGTCGCTCCTCGCGCGCACAAGGGGCCTCCTCGTCCTGTCGTACTCGAACCGCGACTTCCTGCAGGACGCCGAGCAATTCCCGTCGTCCGCGGTCCTCGAGGTCTTCCGCACCCTCGAAGGCCGCCCGCGCGCCAGCTTTCGTGACCTCTTCGAGCGCGAGGACGCGCCCGCGGCGTTCCGGCCCGCGGGCGAGCCGCTCGACGAGATCGAGTGGTGGCTCGCGGCGCTCCACGCGCCCCAAACCGACCCCCGGCGCGCCTCCCGTGAAGTCGAGACCGCGTACCCGTGGATCGCCGATGGGCGCGAGGCGGCCGAGGCCCGGCAATCCCCCGCATTCACGAAGTGGGACGGGCGGCTGTCGGTTACTCCCGGCGAGCTGGACCCGCGCGTCACGCGGGAGCCGACCTCCGCCTCGCGTCTCCAGCTCCTCGCGAAGAGCCCGAGGGCCTATTTTCTAAAGTACATCCTCGGCCTCTCGGAGCCGGACGAGGATCGGGCCGTGGACGTGTGGCTCGACGCTCTCGAGTACGGCCGCCTCTTCCACGACACCGCGTTCGATTTCTTCACGGAGCGCATGGACCCCGACGTGCCGTTCGACCTCGTCAGGGAAACCACGCGCCTCCTCAAGGTCGCCGACCGAAACCTCGCGCGGATGCGCGGCGAGATCCCGCCTCCGAGCGAGGTCGCGTTCCGAACGCAGCGCGACTCCTTCCTCGCCGACCTCGACGTCTTCATCAAGGGCGAGGCGAAGAGCGCGGCGACGTCGGTTCCCCGCTTCTTCGAGGTGCCGTTCGGCCGGTCGCGCGGAAACGCCGGCAAGGATCTCGCGTCCGCCGAGCCGCTCGAGATCCCGGCAGACGGCGGAACCTTCCTTCTCGAGGGAAAGATCGACCGCATCGACTCCGAGGGCGCCGGCGCGTGGGCCGTGTGGGACTACAAGACCGGCAGCGAACGGCAGTTCAAGGATTCCATGCCGCTCAACCGTGGCCGGCAGATCCAGCACGCGCTCTACGCGCGCGCCGCGAAGGTCCTCCTCCGGCGGTCGGGCTTCGCCGTGGAGTCGCTGCGGTCCGGCTACTACTTCCCCACCCGCAAGGGCGGGGCGCGGCGCGTCGTGCCGCCGGTGTCGGACGCCGACGTCGACGCCACTCTGAAGAACCTGTTCGACCTCCTCGCAGCGGGCGCATTCCCGCACTCGACCGCGAAGAGGGACTGCGCGTACTGCGACTTCCGGATGGCCTGCGGCGACCCGGAGTCGGCCGCACGCTGGTCGAAGGCGAAGTGCGATTCCGGCGAGCCGCTCCTCGAGGCGCTCCGCGCATTGGAGGGCCGCCGTGGCTGAGCGCCCGCTCAAGAAGGACCCGCTTCCGGACGCCGTCCCGAGGCGGCGCATCGAGACGGATCTCGACCGCAACTTCCTCGTCGAGGCAGGCGCCGGCTCCGGCAAGACGACCAGCCTCGTCGCGCGGATGATCGCCCTCCTCGCCGCGGGCCTCGCCGAGCCCGACAGTCTCGTCGCCGTGACGTTCACGCGAAAGGCCGCGTCCCAGCTGAGGCAGCGGTTCCAGGAGAAGCTCGAGGAGCGCCTCGCCGCCGAGAAGGATCCCGCCGTCAAGGAGCGTCTCGACAAGGCACAGAAGGGCCTCGGCCTCGTGCGCGTCGGGACGATCCATTCTTTCTGCGCCTCGCTCCTGCGCGAGCGCCCGGTCGAGGCGGGGATCGACCTGGGCCTTTCGGACGTAAAGCTCCAGGAGGCCGCGCTCTTCCAGCCGCTCGTGTGGCGCGAGTGGATCGCCGAATGCAGCGAGAAGGACGACCCGCGTCTCGCGGCTCTCGAGGAGACGGGGCTCAGGGCCCAGGATCTGGAGAGCGCATTCGTGACGCTCGCGGAATACCCGGACGTCGTCCCGGTCGTCACCGACCCACCCCCCGAAAGGCCCGCGCTCGACGGCGTCCGCAGGAGGGCCGCGCTCCTCCTCGTCGAAGCCGAGCCGCTCGAGCCGGGCGAGCCGCTCGCCGGCAAGGAGGCCGACCCGCTGCAAAGCGCGCTGGTTCGGGTCGGGCGCCTGCTCGAGCAGCCGGACGCCGAGAGCGACGACGGTTTCATCCGCGTCCTCGAGGAGCTCGAGCCCGAGAAGCTCCTCGAGATCAAGGTCATGCAATGGAAGGGCGGCAAGGCCGCCGCCCAGGCGTTCCTCGCGCGATTCGACTCGTTCCGCGAGAAGGTCCTCCTGCCCGCGCTCCTTTCGTGGCGCGAGTGGGTCCACCCGCGCGCGATGGGGTTCCTCCTCCCGGCGCTCGAGCGTCTGCGCACGCGCCGCCGCGAGGAAGGTTTTCTCACGTACGAGGACCTCCTCCTGATCTCCCGCGACGTCCTGCGCGACCAGCCCTCCGTGCGTCGCTACTTCCGGAGCCGCATTTCGCACCTCCTCGTGGACGAGTTCCAGGACACGGACCCGTTGCAGGCCGAGATCATGCTGTTCCTCACGTCCGAAGACGACCGGCAGAAGAACGCGTGGAAGCTTCGCCCGAAGCCCGGCTCGCTTTTCGTCGTCGGCGACCCCAAGCAGTCCATCTACCGTTTCCGGCGCGCGGACATCGAGACATACGAAACGTTCACGGAAATCGTGAAGGCCTCGGGCGGCGAGGTTCTCCCTCTGACGTCCAGCTTCCGGACCGTCGATGCCGCGGCCGAGCCGGTCAACCGGACGTTCGCGGGCATCCTCCCGAAGAGGGCGACGAAACTCCAGGCCGCGTTCGCGGCGATCGAAGCCCGCTGCGCCGAGTCGGGCCAGACGTGCGGCGCTTTCCGGCTCGAGTCGCGCGGCGACGGCAACTTCCGTGAGGGGCGAATCCGTGAGCAAAACGCAAAGGACGTCGCCGCTTTCGTGCGGCACGCGCTCGCCGGCGGCTGGAAAATCCCCTCGGGCCCCGGAGGTTCGCTCATCACCCCGCGCCCGTCGGACATCCTCGTCCTGACGGTCAGTCGCCCGGCTCTCGGCGAGTACGCCAAGGCGCTCGAGAAAGCCGGAGTCCCCGTCGAGGTCACGGGCAGCAAGGCCTTTGCGATCACGAAGGGGCTGCTTGCGCTCCAGCCGCTCCTCGCGGCCGTGAACGATCCGGACGACGAGGTCGCCATCGTCGCGTTCCTCTCGGGTCCGCTCTGCGGCGCCGACGACGACACGCTCTGGCTCCACCGCAAGGCAGGACGGCGCTTCGCGTTCATGTCCGACCGCGAACCCGGCACGGACCCGAAGATCGCACGCGGCCTCGGCCTCCTCCACGACGCCCAGCGCGACAGCCGCGCCTTCCCGCCGGCGGCCGCTCTCGTGAAGATCGTCGGACGCCTCGGCCTCGCCGCATCCATCTCCGCCGAGGAGGGCGGCCGCACCGCGACGGGCAACCTCCTCAAGGTCCTCGCGTGGGCGCGGCGCCTCTCGGCCGACGGTCACTCCTTCGCGGACGTCGCGAGCCGTCTCGTGGATGAAGCGCCCGAGCTCGAGGAGATGAGCGTCGACGCGGCGCGCTCGAACGCGGTTCGCCTCATGAACGTCCACAAGGCCAAGGGTCTCGAGGCGCCCATCGTGATCCTCGCCGAGCCGGTGGAGCGGGACCCGTGGGACGCCTCGTGTCACGTGGAGCGGACGGGCGACGAGCCGCGGGGCTGGTTCCCGATCACCCAGGCCCGGGGCGAGTACGGCGTCCGTGTGCTCGCGCTGCCCCCGGACTGGAAGGAGAAGAGCCGCATCGAGCGCGAATTCCTCGCCGCCGAGCTGCACCGCCTTTTCTACGTCGGCGCGACGCGCGCGATGTTCACGCTCGTCGCGAGCGTCCACACGAAGGTCACGCACAAGCACGGGCCGGAGCTCACGGGCGTCTGGGCCCCGCTCGACCCGTATCTCGCGCCCCTGCCATCCCGGCCCGTTCCCGTCCCGGCGCCCGCCGACCGCGCGCTTCCCGCGCTCGCGAGCCAGCTGCCGGACGTACGCGCGCGAATCTCCGCCGCGCGCGAGATGGCCGCCGTTCCGACGTATGCCGTCGTTTCCGTCACCGCCCTCGCGAAGAGACAGGGCCCGCGCGCCCCGTCGCCGGTCGAGGAGGCCCGCGGCGCCGCGTGGGGGCGCGTCCTCCACCAGCTACTCGAGGCCGCGATGCGGAACCCTAAAATTGTGCTCGAGCCGCTCGCGCAAAACCTTCTGCGCGAGGAGGAAGTCGCGCCCGATCTTCTCGGCGAGTTGCTGCGGGTCGCGGCCTCGGTCACGGCTTCGGAGCTGTGGGGACGCGCGATGAAGTCGCCCAGACGCTTCGTCGAGGTCCCGTTCGAGATGATCGTCCCGTCGAAGGACCTCGGCCTCGGCGAGGTCCCCGCCGAAACGCTCCTCAAGGGCGCGATGGACCTCGTCTTCGAGGAGGACGGCGTCTGGCACATCGTGGACTGGAAGTCCGACGTCGTGGGCGACGGCCTCGCCGCCCTCGTCGCGCATTACGCGCCCCAGGTCATTCACTACCGCCGGGCGTGGGAGGCGTTCACGAAGCAGCCGGCGAAGGCGGGGCTTTTCTTCATGGACACGGGAGAGATCGTCTGGCTGGGAGAAGAGGGAAAAGGAGAGAAGGGAGAAGAAGAGAAGATTTCTTTGAAAGGAAGAGGGACAGTGGCCCGCCAAGGCTCGCTGTTCGACGAATGAGGAAGGCAGTGATTCTCGTCGCGTTCGTATCGGCCAGCTGCGCGTCGTCTCCGTGGCAGAGCACGGAGAACGTCCCGGGCGGCAGGCTCTACGTCCCCAGGGTCTACGCTCCCCTTCTCCCCGGATCCATCTACCCCGACAAGAAAACTCCCGTCCTGGCCAAGGGCCGTCCCGCGATCGTCCTCGTCTGTCCGCCGAAGAGGGATTGCCGCGAAAACGAAATCCTCGACCACGCAGCTCAGCGCGGATTCGTCGTCCTCGTCGCCAGAAAGACGGGCACCGCTGTCGCCAATCGAACCGAGGTCGACCCAACCCGAACCGGGACCCTCATCATTTCATCCGCTTCGCTGAAGGTTGAAATCTCACCGCCGGCAACAACCACGGCCCACCCCTCTTCCCCTTCTAAGAAAATTCTCTTCGCGGCTTTCCTCTCTGATGCGCCGCCCGAGCCAAACGACGGAACGATCCTCAAGCTCTATTCTCCGAACAAAGAAGGCCTTCTCCCCTCCGAAGCGTTTCGCGACGCGGTCGAGTGGCTCGCGGGAGAACTCGGCGCCCGCTGAGGCCTGATCTAAACTTCGCTCCCATGAACACCCGGAACGAAGGCGCGGTGCGCGCCAAGGGCGTCCTTCACACGTGGCAGAGGCGCCTCTACACGATCCTGCTCGTGCCGCTCGGCCTCATGGCGGCGAACTCGATCTACCTCGTCGCCTTCACGAAGTACTCCTCGTTCTTCATGGCGATGCTGCTCATGCACCTCGTGCTGGGCCTCCTCATCTCCATTCCGTTCCTCGTCTTCGCGTTCACGCACGGCGCGCGGATGCTCGCGAACATCAGGAACCGCAACGCGAAGATCGCCGGGATCACGATCGTGGGGCTCTCGCTCCTCTGCATCGGCACGGGCGTCACCATGGCGCTCAAGGGCGCGACGCTCACGAACCGCCCGATCTACCTCGCCCACGTCTTCGCGATCCCGGTCGCGCTCGTGGCGTTCATCCTTCACCGCCGCGCGGCCGTCCACAAGCTGCACCTCCGCCGCCTGTGGCAGTGGGGCGGCGCCGTGGCGGCCTTCCTCCTCGTCATGGCCGGCCTTCAGAAGCTGGAAAGGCCTCCGCAGCGCATCGTGAACACGAACGGCGACGTGCAGTTCTTCCTTTCGTCCGCCGAGACGTTCGACCAGGGTCTCCTCGACGGCAGGAAGCTCGCCGCGAACGCCTACTGCCAGGAGTGCCATCCGGATTCGTTCAAGCGCTGGGAGAAGGGCCCACACCGCTTTTCTTCCTTCAACAACCCGTTCTACCGCCGGGCCGTCGAGCTGATGGCCGACCGCGTCGGCCGCGAGAAGACGAAGTGGTGCGCGGGCTGCCACGACCCGGTCGTCCTCTTCACGGGGCAGATGGGCAAGGCCACGATGGCTTCGTTCTCGTACGACCAGTTCGAGGCCCAGCAGGGGCTCACGTGCATGGCGTGCCATTCGATCGTCGAGGTCAAGGACCTGCGCGGCAACGGCGGTTACGTCATCGAGGAGAGCAAGCAGTATCCGTTCACATTCTCGAACAACAAGGCGCTGAAAGAGGTCAACAAGCTCCTCATCCGCATGGAGCCGTCCCTCCACCGGCAGACCTTCCTCAAGCCCTTCATGCGCACGCCCGAGTTCTGCGCCACGTGTCACAAGGTCGGCCTCCTGACGCCCCTGAACGAGTACCACTGGATCCGCGGCCAGAACCACTACGACAGCTGGTACGACTCGGGCGTCTCGGGCAACGCGGTGCGATCGTTCTACGACCCGCCGAAGACGAAGGCCTGCCGCGACTGTCACCTTCCTTTGATGCCGTCCCAGGAGTTCGGCAACCAGGCGGGGATGCTGCACGACCACCTCTTCCCCGCGGCGAACACGGCCCTGCCCGCTATCCGAGGGGACAAGGAGACGATCGAAGAGATTCGCAAGAAGGTATTGGTCGGATCTCTTTCGATCGACCTGTTCGGCTTGAAGCGTGGCAATGAAGTCATTCCCTTCGGGCCTTCTCTTCCCGCGCTTCGCCCCGGCGAGACCGTGGACGTCGAGGTCGTCGTGCGCACGCGGACGCTCGGGCACCCCTACACGAACGGCACGTCCGACAGCAACGAGTCATGGGTCGAGTTCAAGGCCGACAACGGCGCGCGCTCCGTGATGGCGTCGGGCACCTTGGATGCGGCCGGCCGCCTCGATCCCGCCGCCGACAAGCTCTCCCAGCTCGCGATCGCGCACGACGGCACCTTCATGGACCGCCGCCAGCCGCAGGACATCCACGTCCCGCTCTTCAACAACTTCATTCCGCCGGGCGCGGCCCGCACGGTCCACTACCGCTTCACCGTGCCCAAAGACGCCACCGGAACCATCGCTCTGGCGGCGGCCCTCAACTACCGGAAGTTCTCGCGCGACTACTCGATCTTCGTGGGGGGCGCGGACGCGCCGGAGCTCCCGGTGACGCGAATCTCGGCCGACGGCGTGACGTTGCCCATCGCTCCCGCGCCGGCGGCGACGCTCGCAGCGGACGTCAAGCGCGGCAACCCCGACTGGCCCGAGAAGCAGTGGATTCGCTGGAACGACTACGGAATCGGCCTTCTGCTGCAGGGCGACCTGAAGGGCGCGTCTGCCGCATTCAGAAAGGTCGCGGAGCTCGCCGCCGACAAGCCCGACGGTCCGCTCAACCTCGCGCGCTGCAAGTTTCAGGAAGGCGATCTCCCCGCCGCCAAGACCGCGCTCGCCGAATCCGAGAAGCGCCGCCCCGGCTGGGGGAAGACCCAGGTCTTCCGCGCGCTCGTCTCGAAGGAGGAGGGCCGCCTCGACGACGCGCTCGCGGACCTCGACCGCGTCCTCGCGAAGTTTCCGAAGGACCGCTTCGTCCTGAACCAGAAGGCGCGCGCCCTCTACCTGGCGGGCCGGTACGCCGACGCACTCCCGCCGATCGACGCCGTCCTCGCGATCGACAGCGAGGACCTGGCGGCGCACTACAACGCGATGCTCTGCCTGAGGGCGCTCGGGCGCTCGGAAGAGGCCGCGCTCGAGGAGAAGTGGTATCGCTTCTTCAAGGACGACGAGTCGGCGCGCGCCTTGCTCGCGGACTACCGCATCGCCCACCCGCTCGACAACCGCGAGTCGCTCCCGGTCCACGTGCACGACGACGCGCAGCCCGCGAAGGCCGTGCCTCCCGCGTGGCTCGCGGACATCGGCCCGAAGGGCTACGCATACAAGGCGTATGCGCCGAAGGGCGAAATGGTCCTGAAAGACGATCGGCCGGTCGGCGCGCCGCGCCCGTTCGCGCGCACGGAGCCGCCGAAGGCGGCGGCAGGAAAGAAGGCTCCGGGCCCGGTCCCGGTCGCCGTCATTCAGATTCCCGAGTGAACCGTGTTCGCGCCGGAGCGCTCGACTTTCTCGTCTGTCTGATCGTGACCGCGGCGTGGGCGGCGCGCGTGCTGCCCCGCCTCGGCACGCACCTGCGTGACGCCTACGACGCTCAATTTCAGGCGTGGGGCGTCGCGTGGGTCTCACACGCGCTCCTGAACGCGCCGCTCCACCTCTTCGACGCGAACATTTTCGCTCCGGTCCCGAACACTCTCGCCTTCACGGAGCCTCTCGCCGGATACGGTCTCCTCGGCATTCCTCTGGCCCTCGTCGGGCTTTCGCCGGTGGGCGTCTTCAACGCACTCTGCCTCCTCGGCACGGCGTTCTCGATCTGGGCGATCTCGCGCCTCGCGATCGCGCACGGCGCCCTGCGTGCCCCGGCCCTCCTCGGCGCATCGGCCGCGGTGCTGGGCGCCTCGGCCGTAGCCAACCTCGGGTACGTATCGTTCGTCGCCTTCGGCGGGATCGCGCTCTCGCTCGTCGCCTGGAAGAATCTCCGCGAGACCGGACGGTGGAGCTCGGCTGCCGCGCTTGCCGCCGGCCTCGCCGGGCTGGCGTGGTTTTCTCTTCAGCTCTTCGCGTTCGGCCTCGCGGCGCTCGCCACCGTCGTCGCGATCGACGCGGTGGCGAAGCGCGAGACGCGTCACCTCGGTCTGCTCACGAAGCTCGCTGTATCCCTCGTCCTCGCGGCCGCGCTCGTCGCCCCGCTCGCGGTCCACATGCTCGAAGCGCGCCGCGATCACGGCTTCAAGCGGGACGACACGGAGAGCCGCCTGTACTCCGCCTCGCCGAGGGACTGGCTTACGACGACGAACGCGAACCCTGGGCAGGCCTTCCTCCCGTGGCGAAGCGACTCCGAAAGGAGCCTGTATCCGGGGACGGCCGCGCTCGTCCTCGGCGCTCTCGGTTTTCTCTTTTTCCTCAGCGCCAGGAAGCGCGGCGGTCTCGTGGCTGCGGGCGCGCTCCTCGCCGGGCTAGGCATCGCGGGCTCGTTCGGCCCCGCGGGCCCCGTCGTCCCCCTCCTGAAGTTCGTCTTTCCGTTCGTCTTCTCGGGCATCCGGGCGTTCACGCGTTTCGGCATGGTGGCTCAGATCGGATTTGGTCTTCTCGCGGCAGCCGGCACTGCCGCCTTGCTCGAGCGGGTCCACGCGCGCGGGGCACGGGCCGCGCTCGTCGCGGCGCTCGCTCTTGGAATCGCGCTCGACGTGAGGCACACCGTGCGCTTCGAGGCCCGGCCCGAGCTTCCGCCACCGCCGGTCGAGCGGTTCCTCGCCCGAGGGGAAACGGGCGGGCCGATCCTTCACCTTCCGCTCTATCTCTCACCGGGCGACGCGCGATGGATCTTCTCGAGTGTCCCGCACTTCAAGCCCATCGTGAACGGCTACGCGAGCTACGTGCCCCGGCGAAGCCAGGAGCTCGCGACGACGCTCGCCGCCGAGAACATCCCCGAGACCACTCTCGCGGCGCTCAAGGCCTGGCCGGTCGGAACCCTCGTCGTCCACGAGCACGCGCTCCCTCTCGAACGACTGGGGCCGACGATGGCGTTCCTCGCGAAGGCCCTCCGGACGGGCTCCCTCGGACCTCCGCTCCATTTCGACCACCGCGGTGGAGACGACTGGGTCTTCTCGCTCGCTCGCACCTCCTCCGAAGACGGCACATCCGGCGAGGCCGCGCGCCGCTTTCTCGCGCGCGCCGATTCCAACCCGCCGGTCGAGCGCTTCGAGGAATCGGACTTCCCCGCTTCGATCGACGAGCCCGCCGAAGGGCAGGTCGTTCGCGGCGCGCTGACGGTCCGCGGCTGGAGCCAGACTCCCGCGGGTCCGGTCGAGATCGTCGAGATCCGGGTCGATCGCGACCGGCGCGCGCGCGCCTCCTTTGCGAGGGTTCCGCGACCCGATGTCGCTGCTGCGCTTCCGACTCTCGGCAGCTGTGCGGAAGCCGGCTACGAGGCCGTGTTCCCCATGCTCTCCGGCGACGACGGCCGGCACGACGTCCGTGTCCTCTTTCGCGCGGCGGACGGCCGCTTCAGGACCCTCACGCGTTCGTTCGAGTGGGAGCCGTAGCTTCAGGGCTTCCGCCCCGCCGCGCGCCTGCCCAACCAGATGGAGAAAGAGCATGCGCCCGCGCACCAGGCCCCGAGCGCGAGGGCCCAGACGTCGGCTTCGACGGTGAAGCGTTCACCGCACAGGTCGAAAAGCGCGAACGCGAAGAAGATCGCCGCGAAGAAGCCGACCGAAACGGGAAACCACGCGGGAGGAACGAGGTCCAGGGGGTTTTCGCGGGGATCTCGTTGCGCGAGCAGGCGCGGGTAGAGGACTCCAATCACGAGCGGCGCGAGAACGATCACGAAGAGCGGAAGGAAGGGAATCTCGTACCAGAATTTCCACAACCAGCCGCGGACGCCGGCGGGAGCGACGTCGCCCAGCGCGTTCGTGGCCGCGCGCGAGGACAAATCCGGGGGACTGCGGCCCGCGAGCTTCTCGAGCGCGGGCAGGGCCGGGACTGCCGCGAGGCCGATGTCGCCGAGGGCCAGGGCCGCCTGCTGCCGAACGCGTTCTTTGTCGTGTTCGAGAAGGTCGGTCAAGAGCGGGACCGCCCGGGCGCCGACCATGCCGAGCTGGTACGAGGCCGGCGTGCGGCTCGTCCACTTCTGGAATCGCTCGACGACGACCCCCCGGACCGCGTCCTTCGGAAGGTCCGAGTCGAGAAACCTTCGCACGGCGACCGCCGCTCGAGGATCCGACCCCTTGTCGAGGAGTCGTCCAAAGGCCACCCGCGGCTCTCCGGACACCGAGGCCGCCGAGCCCATGCGCGCGAGCGCGGCTCTCACGAAGTCGGGCCCCTCGTCGATTCCCACGAACAAGCCGACCACGAGGAAAGGCACCCAAATGAGAAACCAGGCTAGCTCTTCGTGAGAGCCCTTTCTCGCCTTGGACCGTGCCACGAAGCCCGGAGATTAGCAGGACACCGGCCGGAGTATCGTTACGGGCATGCGCCGCACTCGCCTCCTGCTTCTGGGCCTCGTCTCCCTGTCCCTTGTCCTCGCCGCCCGCCAGTGGGGATCCGCGCCCGGCGTCGTCCCGTCACATTTCGACGCGGCCGGCCGCCCGAACGCGTGGTCGACCCGCAACGCGTTCTTCACGCTGGAAGTCGCGGTGCTCCTGCTGGTCGCGGCGCTCTTCATGGCGATCCCCTCTCTCCTGAGGGCCACTCCCGTGAGCCTGATCAACCTTCCGAACAAGAGCTACTGGCTCGCGCCCGAGAGGCGCGAGGCGACGCTCGACCGGCTCGCGTCGTACTTCGACGTTTTCGCGTCCGCGACCGTGCTCCTTCTCATCGTGGTCTTCGAGCTGGCCTCCCTCGCGAGCCGGGGCGGGCGTCTCGACTCGAACTATTTCCTGCCGGCGCTCGTGTCGTATCTCGTGTTTTCGGTCGCGTGGACGGTGGCGCTGATGCGGACGTTCGTGAGCGTCCCGAACGAAAGGTGAGCCCGGCGAGCCATGCAGATCCACACGCTGGACCTCGAGTTCTTTCGCGGCGGGACCATCGCCGCCTACCTCGTCGAGTCGAACGGCCACCTCGCGCTCGTCGAGACCGGCCCCGACTCCACGTGGCCGCACCTCGTCGCGGCGCTCGCGAAGCACGGCGCCAGGCCTTCCGACGTGAAGGACGTTCTCGTCACGCACATCCACCTCGACCACGCCGGCGCCGCGTGGCGAATGGCGCGGGCGGGCGCGAACGTGTGGGTCCACCCGCGCGGCGCGCCTCACATGGCCGACCCCTCGAAGCTCCTCGCGTCCGCGAAGCGGATTTACAAGGAGCAGATGGACACACTTTGGGGCACGCTCGAGCCGATCCCGGCCGACCGGCTGAAGGTCACGGAGGACGGCCTCGACATCTCCGTCGGTGACGCGCGTATCCGCGTGATGGAGACGCCGGGCCACGCGATTCACCACAACGCGTATCTCCTCGACGGCAACGTCTTCACGGGCGACGTGGGCGGCGTCGCGATCGGCGAGGGCCCGAACCTCCCGCCGACGCCGCCGCCGGACATCGACCTCCCCACCTGGGCGCGCTCGATCGAGCGCATCAAGGCCGCCCACCCCGACGGGTTCTACCCGACGCACTTCGGCCTCCATCGAGACGTTCCGCGCCGGCTCGACGAGATGATGGCGGAGCTGCACGCGTGGGCCGCATTCATTCGCGCGCGCCTCGACGAGGGCAAGGCCGAGCCCGCGATCGTGCCGGAGTTCGAGGCATGGCTCTCGGACCGGCTCCTCGCGGAAGGCGTCGGCGCCGACGGCCTCGAGGCCTACAGGACCGCTCTCCCCTTCGCGATGAACGTCACCGGCCTCGTGCGGTACTGGAAGACGGCCGGCGCCGCCGCCTGAGCCTTACATCCCCGCCTGCGGCCGCACGTCGATCGTCGGCTTCGCCTCGTAATGGCTCAGAAAGTCGCTCACGCTCTCCTCCTGGGCGGCCTTGAGCGCAGCGTGAAGCTGGATCTGCTCGAGAGTCTGCGCGAGATAGCGGGGGCCTCCCATGTACTTCGGTGCCCTGTCCTTGAAGAACATCTCGACGTCGGCCCGGTGCTCGCCGTCGCTGAAGCCGGCCGCCATCGAGGGAAAGCGCGCGGGAGACTCGCGGGGAAGCCGGGGGACGATCCGGTCGAAATTCGCCTTGAGGAAAACCCACGCCTCCCCGCGGGTCTCGCGGCTCGTGAACTCCTCCCGGAGAATGGCGATGGATTCGCGCGCGTCGAACTCGTCCGCGAGCGTCACGCGGAGCGCGGCGGGCACGATCGACGGGTCGCGGAACAGGCCGAGCGTCGCCAGAAACCGCGTCCGCTCGCGGCGGTCCGTCGCCTTTCGCGCCTCGGCCAGGAACGACTGGAACAGCTCCATGTCGCCGTGCCGCGCCGCGACGTCGAGGACGTCCGGCACCATGAGCGGGTCGACCGCGCTCCGGTCCTTCATCCAGGCGTTCGCGAGGCGCATCGCGTCGGCCACGAGAGCGGGTTCATCCCCCTCGTTCGCGGCGAATGGAACGAGCGCCGCGCGCAGGAGCTGAGTGTCCTCGTCGTCTCCGGGCCTCGCTTTCCAGCCGAGGGCGCGCGCGCGCGCGCCGAACGTGTCGCTCACGAAGCGGCGGTACCGCGGGCGCATCGCATCCGTGACGAGGAGGTCGCGCGGGGCCGCGGCGATCTTTTGGACGGCCTCCACGACCGGCCGGTCCGGGTCGTTCGCGAACGGCGGCACGAGCGAAAGCGCCGTCGCCATCGGAACGTCGCCGCTCCGCGCGAGCGCGGAAACGTCCGAGAGCGTCGCGACGCGCTCGGACGGCGTCAGGTGCTTCCCGGCGTCGGCGAGGACCTTGCCGAGCAGGTTTCCCGCGTAGAGAACGCGGTAGTAACCCGCTCCGGCGTTCGCGAGCACGCGGACGGGGCAGGCGCCGGGGAGCGCGAGCTCGCCCGACGCTTGCGTGAGAAGCGTGCACACCTTCGCGGAGCCCGGGTCGCCCACGCGCGCACAGACCGGAACCTGCCACGTCTCCTTCGTCGAACCGGTCGAGCCGGTCGGGAGATAGCGCTTCTGCGACAGGAGAAGACGGGGCGCGCCGCCCGTGCAGACGAGCTCGGCCGTCACGAGCGGAACGCCCGGCTGGTCGAGGAACGAGCGAAACGCGGGCACCACGGCCGGGTTCTGCGTGGCCTCCGCGATCGCGGAGACGAAGTCATCCGCCGTCGCGTTGCCCCACGCGTGCGCCTTCAGGTAGCGCTGGATGCCCTGCCGGAATCCCTCCTCACCGACCCAGCCCTCGAACATCTCGATGACGGCGGCGCCCTTCTGGTACGTGATCCCGTCGAAGGCGCTCACGATGTCGTCGTTCCCCGAGATCGGCTGCCGGATGCGTCGTGCCGTGACGAGAGAGTCCTGGTCCATCGCACCCGTGCGCGCGCTCGCCCGCTGCACGGCCCAGCTCCACTCCGGCTTCCAACGGTCGACGATCTTCGACGCCATCCACGTCGCGAAGGCCTCGTTCAGCCAGATGTCGTTCCACCATTCGGTCGTCACGAAGTCGCCGAACCACTGGTGGGCCGTCTCGTGGGCGCAGACGCTCGCGTAGGCGCGGCGAAAGCGAATCGTCTCGTGGGCGGGCTTCGCGAGGAGAAGGCCCGAAGAGTAGGTCACGAGCCCCGCGTTTTCCATGGCGCCGAAGCCCACGGTCTGCGGGATCACGAGGTGGTCGAGCTTCTCGTACGGGTACGGGATGTCGAAATACTTCTCGAGCTGTTCGAGGAGCGGACCCGTCGACGCGGCGGCCCAACGCGCGTCGGCTGCCCTGCCTTTCGGCACGATCATGCGGATCGGCACCTTGTTCCGGCCCGCGGTCCCCGCGTTCACGACGTCGAACGGCCCCACGCCGAACGCCACGAGGTAGCTCGGAAGCGGCTTCGTCGGGGCGAAGACGAACCTCTTCCCGCCATCCGCCTCGACCGCCTCGGACGCGACCGGCGTGTTCGAGACGGCAATCGCGCTCTTCGGCGCGTGAATCGTCAGCTGCCAGGGCGTCTTGTACGAGGGCTCGTCGAAGCAGGGAAACGCGCGGCGCGCGTAGATCGCCTCGAAGTGGCTGAACGCGTACCAGTCGGCGCCGTCCTTCTGGCGGAAGATGCCCTCGGTGTCCTTCGACTCGACTCGTCCTGTATAGGTCAGAGTCACATCGTAGTCACCCGGCGGAAGATTTCTTTGAAAGTGAATTCGGACGTAGTCCGTGCCCGCGGCCGTTGCCTCTGCGGGGATGGCGTCCTTGCCGCCCGCCGCGATGGCTGAAGCCGACTCGATGGTCAGCTCCTTTCCGTTCAACCACAGCGTGTCGGATTCTCCTTTCAAAGAAATCCGAATCTCCATCTTTCCCTTGAACGTCTCCTTCGAAGGGTCCAGCCACAGCTCCGCCGCGTACCGCACCGGGGCGGCACCCGCGGGCAGGCGCAGCTTCGGCGGCTGCGGGGACTCGCCGAGGACCGCAAAAGCAATTGCAAGCGGAAGAAGGAGAATTCCTTTGAAAGGAGGAGAAAGAAGGGTGCGCTTCATGGGGCGCACTTTACGACGGTCTCCGGCCCGGCTCGCTGGAGTACCATTTTCGGCCTGATGACCATTCAAAGAAATCTCCTCTTCTCTTCTTCCGCCTCCCTGTGCTTCCTCGTCGCCGCCTGCGGCAAGCCTGCACCGGCGCCCGTCTCGCCCACTCCCGCTCCCGAGCCGACGAAAGTCGCCTCCTCGATCCGCTTCGAGGACGTCACGCAGACATCCGGCGTCTCGTTCGTCCACGTCAACGGCGCTGCCGGCAAGAAGTGGATGCCCGAAACCATGGGTTCGGGCGTCGCCGCGTTCGACGCCGACGGAGACGGCCGCGTCGACCTCCTCTTCGTGAACGGCCGCTGGTGGCCGGACGACCGGCGGGCGGCGCAGCAGCCCACGCTGTCCTTCTGGAAGAACGCGACGGAGCCGGGGGGCGCGATCCGCTTCGAGAACCGCACGAAAGAAGCCGGTCTCGCGGTCTCCCTTTACGGGATGGGCGTCGCCGTGGGCGACGTGAACGACGACGGATTTCCGGACCTCGTCATCACAGGGCTCGACGACATCCGCCTCCTTCTGAACGACGGGAAGGGGCACTTCCGGGACGCGACGAAGGGCTCGGGCCTCGTGGGAACCGGCTGGGGCACGTCCGCCGTGTTCGCGGACTTCGACGGCGACGGCGTCCTCGACCTCTTCGTCGGCCAGTACGTGAACTGGACGCCCAAGACGGACATGTACTGCTCGCTCGACGGAAAGACGAAGTCGTACTGCACGCCCGAGCGCTACAACGGCGCGGCGTCACGTCTCTTCAAGGGCCTCGGCGGCGGAACGTTCAAGGACGTCACGAAGGAAGCCGGCCTCGTGAACCCGCTCGGCAAGGCCCTCGGTGTCGCCGTGCGCGACGTGGACGGTGACGGCCGCCCCGACCTCGTCGTCGCGAACGACACGTCGCCGAACAACCTCTACCACAACGAGAAGACCGTGAACGGCGTTCCCGTCTTCCGCGACATGGGCGTCGAGGCGGGCATCGCCGTGGGAGAGGACGGCCGCGCGCGCGGCGCGATGGGCGTGGCGTTCGGGGACACGAAGAACGACGGCGGCACGTCGCTCGTGATCGGCAACTTCTCGAACGAGATGTGGTCCGTCTTCGCGGCCGGGCCCAAGGGCGACTTCTTCGTGGACGAATCCATCCAGAGCGGCATCGGGCGGACGTCTCTTCTTCCGCTCACGTTCGGCGTCGCGTTCGCCGACTTCGACCTCGACGGCGTTCTGGACCTCGTGGGCCTGAACGGTCACGTCGAGACGTCGGTTCAGGACGTCCAGCCCACGGTGACGTATCGCCAGGCGCCGCTCCTCTATCGCGGCGTCGGCGCCGGCAAGTTCGCCGACGTGTCGTCCCAGGCGGGCGCGGGCTTCCTCGCGCCGATGGTCGGACGCGGGATGGCCGTCGCCGACCTGGACGGAGACGGCCGGCCCGATCTCGTCGTGACCGAGAACGGCGGCCCGGCTCACGTCTTCCGCAACGTGTCGGAAACGCCCGCGAAGGCCGTGCGCCTCGTTCTCGCGACGAACGGGAAGAACCGCGGCGCGATCGGCGCGCGCGTGACCTCGACAGCGGGCGGCCGGAAGCGCGTCGACGAGGTCTCGGGAGGAGACGGCTACCTGTCCGTCAACGAGCGGACAGTCGTGATCGGCCTCGGCTCGGCGCCGAAGCTCGACGCCGTCGATGTCCGCTGGCCGGACGGGACGTGGGCGTCCGCGAAGGACCTCGCTCCCGGCCTGTACAAGTGGGTCGAGGGCGGGGCGCCGGAGCCGGTGCGTCGCTAGGGCCTACCGTCGCCGTCGCGCGGGCGGCGGCGACTCGAGCGGGTGACGCCAGCAGAGGCCCGGGAAGCGCGCATAGTCACGGTCCGTCGTGATCCACTCGGAGTTCGACTCGATCGCGAGCGCGGCTCTGGGCGTCCTCGCGAAAAGCGTAAACGAGGACGTTGACGTCCGGGAGGATCACTCCCGGCCCTCCATCGCGTCGAGGAGGGCGGCGGAATCATCGAGGTCGACCCCGGGCCGAAGTCCCTTCGTTCCGTGAGAGACGGGCAGGCGCGCACGACGGGGCTTCTTTCCAGACGGCGCGCGGCGGGCCAGGCGCTCGCGGAGCGCGTCCTCGATCAGGGACGTTACGGTGCGTCCGGCAGCCGCGGCCGCGGCCTTTGTTTCCCGATAGAGCGTGTCGGGCAGGAGGATGGTCGTTCGCATATGTAAAAAGCATAGAACGATTCGCACATTCACATACACTAACGCGCGTACGGAAGGTTGCGGGTCCATTCCCATCTCGTCGGTGAGCCAGGCCCGTTCGTCCCATGCCTGCTTCAGCCACGTCCAGGCCGTCTCCTTCTCGCCGAGGCCGGAGTAGACGAGCGCGAAGTTCGCGCCGGGGTCCGGCACCTTGCGCGAGAGGAAGGTCGCGATCGCTTCGTCGAAGCGCCCGAGGGAAGTGAGAGTGTTCCCGGCGGCAGGGTCCCTCAGCGCATCCGCACGTCCTCGAGATCCAGCTCGTGCTGGAGGCGGTGGAGGACGTCGTCGCCGATCACTTCCTCGTCGCGCAGCTTCAGGAGCTGCTTCCGCTGGGCCTCGACCGCCGTCCG
>JARXKK010000036.1:14370-26095 GCA_030278895.1 Acidobacteriota bacterium | reverse complement strand
CGGTTTCCTAAACCGCTTGTCGCAGGTTCGATCCCTGTCGGGCCCACCATTCTCTCGTTCTGACCCCTCTGGCCAGCGCATCTCGCCCCGCGCTCCGTGTTGCTCGTGAGCGTCGCCGATGTTAGTATTAGTCGAACTAACATGAAATCTAAGCGGCGACCCTACCGGATGCGCGCGCGCGCCGACGCCGCGGCCGAGACGGCTCGGCGGATCGTGAACGCGATGCAGGAACTCTTCGCCGAGCAGCCATACGACCAGATCACCGTCGATGCGGCCGCGACGCGCGCGGGGGTAACGGTCCAGACGGTGCTCCGCCGGTTCGATTCGAAGGAAGGGCTCTTCGTCGCTGCGGCGCAAGAGGGACGGGCGCAGATCTTCGCGCAACGCCGCGAGGCGCCGGTCGGGAACCGCGCGGCCGCTGTGACAAACCTGTTCGACCACTACGAGCGCTGGGGACGGATCGTGATGCGTCTGCTCGAGCAGGAGGAGCGCGTCCCGCAGATCGGCGTGATCGTGCGGGAGGGGCGACGGACGCACGCCGAGTGGGTCGATCGGGCCTTCGAGCCCGAGCTGGTTCGTCTCCGAGGACGCGCGCGCGCCCGGCGGCGCACGCAGCTGATCGCGCTCACGGATGTATACGTCTGGAAGCTCCTGCGCCGCGATCTCGCCGTGCCTCGTGCGGACGCCGAGGAGGTCACGCTTGGAATGATCGACGCGCTCTGCGCGAGTGGAGGCGAGTGATGGCGAAGCTGCTCTGCTACACGTCGCCGGGACGAGGTCATCTGTTTCCGACCGTACCGGTGCTCCTCGAGATGGTGCGCCGGGGTCACGACGTCTCGTTGATGACGCTGTCGGGCGAGGTGGCGCGGATGACCGCGGCCGGGTTGCGGACGCGTCCCATCGACGCCGCGATCGAGGCGGTGATGCACGACGACTGGGGCGCGTCATCGCCGACGGCCGCCCTCGATCGCGCCGTGCGCGTGTTCGTCGCGCGCGCCGAGCATGAGATCCCGGATCTCCAATGCGCGATCGCGACGGAGCACCCTGACCTCGTTCTCGTCGATTTCAACTGCTGGGGTGCCGCCGCGGTGGCGGAGCGGTCGGGCCTGCCCTGGGCGCTCTTCCTGCCGTATTTCCTCCCGTGGAGGTTGCCGGGACTGCCGCCGTTCGGCCTTGGTTTGGCGCCGCGCCGAGATCTGCTCGGCAAGCTGCGCGATACCGTGATGGCGAAGCTCGTCCACGGCGTCGTCAACCGGAACCTCCCCGCGCTGAATTCGGTCCGTGCGCGGGTGGGGCTGCCGCCGCTCGGACACATGACGGACATGGGCCGCGCCGCGCCGCGGATCCTGTACTACACGGCCGAGCCGTTCGAGTACGCATGCCCCGCGCGCCCGCCCAGTGTCGTGCCCGTCGGGCCTTGCTTCTGGGACCCGCCCGGCGATCCGCCAACATGGCTCGCGCACGTGACGAAGCCACTCGTGCTCGTGACCTGCTCGACCGAGTTCCAGGACGACGGCCGCCTGGTCGACGTAGCGCTGGAGGCCCTCGCCCAGGAGGACGTTTTCGTCGTCGCGACGACCGCCGCAGTAGATCCCGCTCGCTTCCGGCCGACGGTTGACGCGCACGTCGAACGGTTCGTTCCACACGGCCCGATCCTCCAACGGGCTGCTGCGGTCGTGTGCCATGGCGGGATGGGCGTCACGCAGAAGGCGCTGGCCGCGGGGGTTCCGGTCTGCGTGGTTCCGTTCGGCCGCGACCAGCTCGAGGTCGCCCGTCACGTGGAGGTCGCGGGCGCGGGGACGCGCCTGCTGCCGAAGAAGCTCACGCCGGCGCGACTCCGTGCCGCAGTGGCGGGCGCCCGCGAATGCCGAGCGGGCGCGGAGCGGATCGCCGACGCGTTTCGTGCGGCAGGCGGCCCGGCGGCAGCGGCGGACGCGCTCGATTCGTTGTTGCCGGGGCGCACCCGTCCCTCCAACCCGGTAAGTTGATCACCGCACGCCGCTGGAAACAGGCGGCGTTCCATTTGCCGATCAGCTCAAAGATGACCGATTCGCGCGCGGAACGACGTCCCGGGCGGGACCGTCGGGCGCTTCGCCGACACCGCTCAGAACAGCTTCATCGCCCGGAGCTCGCGGATCCGGTCGCGGAGCTGGCCGGCGCGTTCGAACTCCAGCTCCTTCGCGGCCGTCTTCATCTCCTTCTCGAGGTCCGAGATCTCGCGGTCGAGCGACGGTGCGTCCTTCGGCTTCCGCCGCGTGTCGAGCCCCTGCGGCTCGAAGTAGTCGAGGTTCGACATCGCGAGGAGCGGCGAGTCGAGCGACTTCACGATCGACTCGGGCACGATGCCGTGTTCCTCGTTGTAAGCCCTCTGGATGGCGCGGCGTCGCTCGGACTCGCTGATCGCCCGGCGCATCGAGTCCGTGATGCGGTCCGCGTAGAAGACCGCGATGCCGTTCACGTTGCGGGCGGCGCGCCCGGCCGTCTGGATGAGCGATGTCTCGGACCTCAGGAACCCTTCCTTGTCGGCGTCGAGCACGGCGACGAGCGACACCTCCGGCAGGTCGAGCCCTTCACGCAGGAGGTTCACGCCCACGAGGACGTCGAAAACGCCCCGGCGGAAGTCCGAGATGATCTGGATGCGCTCGAGCGTCTCGATGTCGCTGTGCAGGTACCGCACGCGCACGCCGAGCTCGAGGTAGTAGTTCGTCAGGTCCTCGGCCATGCGCTTCGTGAGCGTCGTGACGAGAGTCCGCTCCCCCTTCGCCGTCCGCTCCTTCACGCGCGACAGGAGGTCGTCCACCTGCCCCTTGACGGGCCGCACCTCGATCGGCGGGTCGAGGAGACCCGTCGGCCGGAGGACCTGCTCGACGATCTCCCCCCCCGTCTCGGCGAGCTCGTAGGCCGCGGGCGTTGCCGAGACGAAAAGACGCTGGCCCGTCCTCTCGAGCCACTCCTCGAACTTGAGCGGCCGGTTGTCGAGGGCCGAAGGCAGGCGGAAGCCGTACTCGACGAGCGTCCTCTTGCGCGACTGGTCGCCGTGGTACATCGCGCGGAGCTGCGGGATCGTCTGGTGGCTCTCGTCGATGATCGTGACGTAATCCGCCGGGAAATAGTCGAGGAGCGTGGGCGGGGGTTCGCCCGGCTGCCGCCCGGAGAGATGGCGCGAGTAGTTCTCGATGCCGGAGCAATAGCCCAGCTCGCGCATCATCTCGAGGTCGAAGCGCGTCCGCTGCTCGAGACGCTGGGCCTCGAGGAGCTTGTTCTGCTTCTGGAGGTCGTCGAGCCGCACGACGAGCTCGGCCTCGATGGACCCGAGCGCACGCTTCCGCGTCTCCTCCGGTGTGACGTAATGAGATTTCGGGAAGAGCTCGAAGCGCTCGATCGTCTCCAGGCTCTTCCCCGTCACGATCTCGAAGCGCGTGATGCGGTCGATCTCGTCACCGAAGAACTCCACACGGAGCCCCTGATCCTCGTACGACGGCTGGATGTCGAGGACGTCGCCGCGGACCCGGAAGCCGCCGCGCTCGAGGTCGAAGTTCGTCCTTTCGTACTGCGCCTCGACGAGGCGCTTCAGGTACCACGTCATCCCGTACTTCGCGCCCTTCGTGAACTCGATCGCCATCTTCCCGAACGACTCGGGGCTGCCGAGACCGTAAATGCACGAGACCGACGCCACGATCAGGACGTCGCGCCGCTCGAAGAGCGAGGCGGTCGCCGCGATGCGCATCTTGTCGATCTCGTCGTTGATCTGGGTTTCCTTCTCGATGTACGTGTCAGACTGCGGGACGTACGCCTCGGGCTGGTAATAGTCGTAGTACGAGACGAAGTACTCGACGCGATTTTTCGGAAAAAACCCCTTGAACTCCTGGTAGAGCTGGGCCGCGAGCGTCTTGTTGTGCGACAGGACGAGCGCCGGCCGGTTGAGCGCTTCGACGACCTTCGCCATCGTGAACGTCTTCCCCGAGCCCGTCACCCCGAGGAGGACCTGCTTCTCACGGCCCTCGCGATAGGCCGCGACGAGCTGCTCGATGGCGCGGGGCTGATCGCCCTGCGGCGTCAGGGGGGAGAGGAACTCGAAGTCGGGCACGGAGTCAGCGCGGCGGATCCCTGAGGAAGGCCGTGAGGGAGCGCAGTTCCTCCGCCGTCACGCGGTTGTCGGCCACGGCGGCGCGTACCCGGCCCTGGAAGGCCGTCACCTGCTGCGCCGTCACCGTGCGGTTCTTGGCCTTCTCCGAGAACGCCTTCATCGCCGCCCGGAATTCTTCCTTCTCGGCGGGCGTCACGTCGGGCGCCGAGGCCGCGACGATCTGGTCGCCCATCTGGTCGAACGCGAAGTCCATCAGCTTCTTCGCGTTGCTCATCAGGAACAGGAGGCCGACGATGACCGCCACCGAGGCTCCGGCGCACCCGACGAGGCCCCACTTCAGGCAGCCCTGCCGCTGGGCGCGCTGGGCGACGGCTTCGAACGGCAGGGTCGTCGGCAGCCGCGGCGGAAGGACGGGCGCGGGTGCGGGCACGGGCGTTTCGCTCATCGCCCCGAAATTACCACTAGTGCGAGAATGAGACGTGAGAGCGCGCCGTTGGGCAGCCCTGGCTGTCCTCTTCCTGCCGGTCCTCCTCACGGCCGGGCTCGGCGCGGGCGCGGGGTATGCGCTCTCGCGGGCCATCCGGATTCCGAAAGTCTCGGAGCTCGCGACTTACCGGCCCGACATCATTACCGAGCTCAGGGGCGTGGACGGCTCCGTCATCGCGCGTTTCGCGATCGAGCGCCGCATGCTGATCGAGCGGCGGGAGATTCCGGACGTGATGGTCAAGGCGCTCCTCGCCGCCGAGGATGCCCGGTTCTACGACCACAGCGGCATCGACCTCATCCGCATCGGAGGCGCGGCGCTGCGCGACATCGCGACGCGCCGGATGTCGCAGGGAGCTTCAACCCTCACGCAACAGCTCGCGCGCGCGGTTTTTCTGACACCCGAGAAGACCTGGGCCCGGAAGATCAACGAGGTGTTTCTAACGGTCGAGATCGAGAAGCAGTTCTCGAAGGACCAGATTCTCACGCTCTACCTCAACAAGATTCCGTTCGGTCACGGCACCTACGGAGTCGAAGCGGCATCGCGCTGGTACTTCGGTCACGGCGCGAAGACCCTGTCCCTGCCCGAAGCGGCGCTCCTCGCGGGAATCATCCAGCGGCCGGCCTACTACTCTCCGTTCAACAACGTCGTCGCCGCGAAGAACCGGCGCGATCTCGTCCTTCGCCGGATGGCGGAGGAGGGATTCATCACCGACACCCAGCGCACAGCCGCACAGGGATCGACCGTGGACGTCATCCGCTCGTCCCGCGAGACGACCCTCGGCCTCTATTTCTGCGAGGAAGTCCGTCAGTACCTCGAGAAGGAGTACGGCGAAGGAGACCTCTACCGGGAAGGTCTCCGCGTCGACACGACGCTCGACCCGCGGCTCGAGACGTGGGCGGAAGAGGCGCTCCGCCGCGGCCTCCGCCGGATCGACCGCCGCTCGGGCTTCCGGAAACCCCGCAACCTCGTCGCCGAGGGAATCGACCCCGAAAAATACCGCGATCCCTCGTGGATGGAGGGCGCTCCCCCGTCCGACACGCTCACGGCCGTCGTCATTCAGGCGTCGAAGACGGGCGCCGAGGTGCGCGTCGGCACGAAGCGTTTCACGATTCCCGCGGCGGCCTTCCGGTGGACGCGCGCGGAAAACCCCTCGAAGGCCGTGCAGCGCGGCGACGTCATCCAGATCGAGACGTCTATGAACGACGCCGGCAAGGAGGAGACGCTCGTCGCGCAGGATCCGCATGTCGAGGGCGCGGTCGTCATCCTCGAAAACGGAACGGGCGCGGTGCGCGCGCTCAGCGGGGGGTACGACTTCACCCGCTCGAAATTCGACCGCGCGGTCCAAGCCCTCCGGCAGGTGGGATCGGCGTTCAAGCCCGCCGTCTACCTCGCGGCCATCGAGCAGGGCTTCACGCCCGCGGACACGGCGCTCGACGCGCCGCTTTCGATCGTCATCGACCCGAAGCAGCCGCCGTGGGAGCCGCAGAACTACGAGCGCAAGTACATGGGAATCGTGACGTATCAATATGCCCTCGAGCATTCCCTGAACGTCCCCACCGTGCGCGTCGATCTCCTCGTCGGCACGAAAAGGGTGATCGAAACGGCGCGTCGCCTCGGAATCCGCCAGAACCTCCTCGCGTACCCGTCGCTGGCACTCGGCTCCTTCGAGGTCACCCCCCTCGAGATGGCCCAGGCCTATTCGGCGATTGCGAGCGGCGGGATTACGTACAAACCCTACTTCGTCGAGCGCATCCGCAACGCGGACGGCGTGACCCTCGAGCAGAACACGCCGGACCCGAAGGAGGCGACCTCGCCCGCGTCGGCCTACGTGCTGCTGAACATGATGAAGGGCGTCGTGGCGCGCGGCACGGCCGGCTCGGCCGCACGGCTGAAGCTGCCCCTCGCGGGCAAGACGGGCACCACGAACGACTTCACGGACGCCTGGTTCATCGGGATGACGCCACGGCACACGATCGCCGTGTGGGTCGGCCACGACGCCAAGAAGACGCTCGGGCCGAAGTCCGCGGGCGCCGACGTGGCGCTCCCGATCTTCATCCGTATCGTCGAGAAGATGAAGGAGGCCGGCCTCGTCACCGAGACCGAGGACTTCGAGGCGCCGCAGGGCGTCGTCCTCGTGGCCGTGGACGAGTCCACCGGCTATCGTGCGACGCCGTCCTGCAGCCGGGTCGTCCTCATGGCGTTCGCGAACGGCACCCAGCCCACGGACCTGTGCGGCGACCAGCCGCATGCGGTCACGAGTCTGCCGCAGTACCTTCAGCGCGCGATGTACTCCCCGAAGCGCGGCGAGACGAAGGCCGACGAAGTCACCGTCACGGACGCTCCGAAGCTCGCGGCCCCGCTCCCGAAGGCGGGGAAAGACGGCGGCCCGCCCGGCTGAGGGTCAGCGCAGGTTCGTCGTCCCGTTCAGTTCGCGAGAGGGCGGACCTCCAGGACGAGGGCCACGGTCACGTCGCGGTGGAGCTTCACGTGCACCGTGTGCGTCCCGAGGCGCTTGATGGGCTCCTCGAGGTCGATCTTCCGCTTGTCGATCGTGATGCCCTTGGCTTCCAGCGCGTCCGCGACTTCGGAAGAGGTCACGGAGCCGTAGAGCGAGTCGTTCTCGCCCGACTTCTTGTGGAGGACGATCTTCGCGCCCTCGATGGACTTCGCGACGGCCGCGGCCTGGTCCTTCTCGTGCTCGATGCGCGCGTCGTAGCGCTTCTTTTCCTGCTCGAGCCGCTTCACGTTCCCCGTCGTGGCGGGATACGCGAGCGCCTTGGGAAGCAGGAAGTTCCGGCCGTAGCCCTCGGCGACGGTCACCACGTCCCCGCGGTGGCCCAGCCCCTTCACGTCGTCGGTCAGGACCAATTTCATCTCGAGCTCCTCAAGTTACGTCGCGTTACGGGAGAGGCGCTGGTCAGAAGCCGCCGGGAATGTCCGGATCCGCCGGACCGTCGTCGGCCCCTTTCTTTTCGAGCCGCGTCCTCACGTCGACGAACTCGTCGAAGAGGCCCGAGAGCGCGAGAAGGAGAGGGAAGGGCATCTGAAACACCAGCATGTAGACGAGCGCCCGGCCCAGAAGGCCGGCTCTTCCCCGATCGAGAAGAGCGCGGATTATGGCGAGACCCCTCAGAAAAAACAAGACGCCGAGCGGAAGGAGCAGATCGACCGCCGGCCGGCGGATCTCCGCACCCGCGACCGCTGCCAGCAGTCCGGCAGGCACGAAAGCGACGGCGGCGGCCAACGGAGTCCGGAAAAGGCTGAAGGAGGCCTCCGACCAGTCCGCCTCGGCGAGCCCCGCGCCGCGCGCGAACCCGTACACGACGAGAGCCGCGTGGACCATGGAGGCCGCGAGCACGATCCCGGGCAGCTGCTCTTCGATCATGACCCGGCCGAACTCGAAAAGCCGCGCGACGGTGGCCACCGAGGACTCGCCCCAGCCGCTCGAACGGTAGCCGGCCAGCATCTCGGGCACGAGCGCCGCCCAACGGCCCGCGAGGACGACGCCCGGATCGCGGCCCGTGGCCACGGCCGACCCGAGGAGCACCGCGAGACCGCCGATTCCCGTGAGGGAGAAAACCGCGAGGAGAACCACGTCCCTCCGGCGGCGGTCGCGCGCCGTCGCGAAGAGGCCCACCGCGGGAAGGGCGACGAGGACGATCGCGAGCACGGCGGCGACGACCGCGCCGTCGGGCACGAGGAGCGCGCCGAGAACGAGCGCGAGGGGAACCGTGAGGGCCGGCAGCAGGAACCCGGCCGCGAGCCTCTTCGACTCGAGGGCCGCGCGGCCCAGACGCGCGGCCGCATGCGGCGCCAGAACGAGGCCGAAGGGCGGCGCCGCCGCGGTCAAAGCCGCCGCGAGCGCCGCCCCGAGAACGGCGAGGGCTCGTTTAATCGGAGACGTATGGAAGAAGCGCGAGGTAACGGGCGCGCTTGATGGCGGTCGCCAGCTTGCGCTGGTAGAAGGCGGATGTCCCGCTGATGCGGCGCGGGAGGATCTTGGCGCGCTCGGGGACATATCCCGCGAGCAGCTTCACGTCCTTGAAGTCGATGTACCCGATCTTCTCGACCGTGAACTTGCAGACGCGCTTGCGGCGAACGAAGAACTTCTTCTTGATGGGCTTGCGGATGGGAGCAGCCATGATGTGTGTTTCCTTCTGCTTTCCGCGCTACTCGCGGGATTCGCCGGCCGGTTCGGCAGGCGGCATGATGGGCGCCGGCGAAGGCGCGGAGGAGGAGTACGGCGCGTCGGAAGCCTCGGGGCGGGGCCGGCGGGGCTTCGTGTTGCGCGTGACCTTCAGGCCGTGCTTGACCTCTTCGTCGATGCGGACGGAGAGGAACCGGAGGACGCTCTCCGAGAGGCGCATCTTGCGCTGCACCTCGGCCACGCACGCGGCGGGCGCCCGGAACAGGAAGTTGTGGTAAGTGGCCTCGGTCCTCTTCTTGATGATGTAGGCGAGGCGGCGGCGGCCCATCGACTCGTCCTTCTCGATGGTCGCGCCGTTGTCGACGAGGAGCTTGCGAAACTCCTCGACGACGGCCTGGGCTCCCGCCTCGTCCTTCTCGGGGACGACGAGCAGGACCATGTCGTACTGGCGTTGCGGATTCGGGGTGGTCACGTGGGTCTCCTCCTTCTGGATCGCGCCGGCGGGGGGCCGGTCACGAGGCGCGGCTGTGGACCGTGGGTCCGGTGCCGAGCCAAGGTTGTGGTCAGCTCGCCGGGGCGGATTCCTCGGGCAAGCGGTTGAAACGGTTCATGGCGGCGTCGATTCCTTCGGTCACAAAGACGGAGAGCGCGTCCACCGCCGTCGCGATTGCCTCGTCCACGACGGGGCGTTCTTTCTTCGAGAAGCGCGAGAGTACGTAGGTGTCGAGGGGCTCGCCCGGCTGGAAGTTCTCGCCCCGCACGCCGAGGCGCAGGCGCGGGATGTCGTTCGTCCCGAAGCAGTCGATCACGGACTGAAGGCCCTTCTGGCCGCCGGACGAGCCCGAGCGCCTGAGGCGGAGGGCTCCGACGGGAAGCGCCGCGTCGTCGGAGACGACGAGGAGGCAGTCGAGGGAGACGTCGTACTTCGCCGCGAGGCCCTTCACGGACTCCCCCGAAGCGTTCATGTAGGTCTGGGGCCGGGCCACGATCACGGGGCGGTCCCCCACCTTCACGCGCCCGGTGAGCGCGCGGCAGTCGAGCCGGTCGAGACGGGGCGGACCGCCGGCGGCCTTCTCCGCGAACGCCTGCACGACGTCGAAGCCGACGTTGTGCCGCGTGCCGGAATACCGGTCGCCGGGGTTGCCGAGTCCCACCACGAGGACGAGCCCGTCCGTTCCTATTTCTTTTCCTTCTTCTCGGCCTTCGGAGCCGCCTTCGCTCCGGCCGCGGCGGGTTCAGCGCCTTCTTCTTCCTTCTTGCCCTTCTTGATCACCTCGGGCTCGGAGCCCGGGACGGCGACGGCGCCTTCGGCACCTTCGACGGCGGCCACTGCCGCGACGACCTCTTCGGCCTTCGGCACGCCCACGTGCGCGAGGACACGGTCGGCCTTCTCGAGGACCTTGATCTTGTCTCCGAGCTTGAGGTCCTGGATGCGGAACGAGTCGTGGATCTCCATCGCCGAGACGTCGATCTTCACGGACTCCGGGATGTCGGCGGGGAGGCACTCGATGAGGATCTCGTGCGTGACGATGTTCAGGATGCCGCCCGCGTTCTTCACGCCGCTCGGGATACCTTCGATCGCGATCTCGCTCTTCACGCGCAGCTTCCGATCGAGGAGCACGCGGAAAAAGTCCACGTGAAGCATCTTCCGCGACACGGGATCCAGCGTGAGGTCACGGATCATGACGTGACGCGACTGATCCGTTCCCTTCAGGTTGAGCTTGAAGATCGCGTTGCCGTGGAGGCCCTTGTTGAGAAGGGTCGCGAGGGTCTTGCGGGGGACCTGCAGCGACCACGTCTCCATGTCCTTGCCGCCTCCGTAGAGGACGGCCGGGATCTGGTCGTTGGCGCGCGAACGGTTCGCGGCGTTCTTCCCGGTGGTGAGCCGCTTTTCGACTTCGACGACGATGTCTTCCTGAAGCATGGTTTCCTTCTTTCATGGGCGCCCGGTCCCGGTATTCCCCGGGGCGGACGGTCCGGCCTAGACGAAGAGGGACGAGACGCTCGCCCCCTGGTGAATGCGCTGAATCGCCTCCGCAAGAAGAGGCGCGATGGAAAGCGTGGTGAGAAGCGGGCAACGCGCGAGCTTTTCGTCGAGCGGAAGCGTGTTCGTGCAGAACACGCGCTCGATGGGGCTCGCGTTGATGCGGTCGATCGCGGGCCCGGAGAGAACCGGATGCACGCAGCCCGCGAAGATCCGGCGCGCGCCCGATTCGCGCAGCGCGATGACCGTGTTGATGAGGGTGCCGGCGGTGTCGATGATGTCGTCCACGACGACCACGTTGCGGTCCCGGACGTCGCCGATGACGTGGAGAACCTCGACCTCGTTCTTGCCCTTCCGCCGCTTGTCGACGATGGCGAGCCCCGCGCCGAGGCGTTTCGCGAACGCGCGCGCGCGCTCGACGCCGCCCGCGTCCGGCGAGACGACCGTGAGGGGGTCGAGGCTCGCGTCGCGGATCGCGTCCAGGAGGACGGGCGCCGCGAAGAGGTGGTCCACGGGGATGTTGAAGAAACCCTGGATCTGCGCCGCGTGGAGGTCGACGCAGAGGACGCGGTCGGCACCCGCCGCCACGACGAGGTCGGCCACGAGCTTCGCGGTGATCGGCACGCGCGGCTTGTCCTTGCGGTCCTGGCGCGCGTACCCGTAGTACGGGAGCACCGCCGTCACGCGCGACGCCGAGGAGCGCTTGAAGGCGTCGAGCATGATGAGGAGTTCCATGATGTTCGCGTTCGTGGGCGGCCCCGTGGGCTGCACGATGAACACGTCGGCGCCGCGGACGTTCTCGTCGATCTGGCAGTAGTTCTCGCCGTCGGAGAAGTTGTAGAGCGTGACGCGGCCCGCCTCGCGGCCGAGGTTGCGGCAGATCTCGCCCGTCAGGGCGGGGTGGGACCGCCCTCCGAAGACTTTCAGATCACCGTATGCGAAGCGTTCCATCGGCGTCAGGAGAGATGGCTGGGGAGGGAGGATTCGAACCTCCGGTAGGCGGTTCCAAAGACCGCTGAC
>JARXKK010000036.1:0-14270 GCA_030278895.1 Acidobacteriota bacterium | reverse complement strand
ATGGCTGGGGAGGGAGGATTCGAACCTCCGGTAGGCGGTTCCAAAGACCGCTGACTTACCACTTGTCGACTCCCCATCCGGAAGTCCCTCGTGGATTCTGGCGCAGTCGGAGGTCATCCGCGTTGCTCCTCCGGCAACGGCCTCGCGCGCCGCGCGAACGCTGCCCGGGATACGGTCTTTACGATCGCCATCGTCGTCGTCTCTTCCCGAAGCCCCGCGAGCCGCCTGACGGCGCGCCGGGCGCTTTCCTCGTTTCCAAAAAGACCGAACACCGTCGAGCCGCTCCCGGACAGGCGCGCACTCGTGGCGCCGGAGTCCGACAGGGCCGCCCGGAACCTGCGCAGTTCGCCCCGGAGAGACTCCGCCGCCGGCTCCAGATCGTTCCGATCCGGCCCGCCACCGGAATCAGAACCGCGGAGGTTAGTTCCGGTGGCCGGATCTGTCAACGCGGGAGCCTCGAGAGCCCCGTAAACCATTGCAGTCGAGAGGGGGAACGGCGGAAAGACGAGGACGAGCCACTCCTCGGGCCCGTCCGCGAGCGGCTCCAGGATTTCACCCCGTCCGGTGCCCCGGGCGCGGCCTCCGACGAGAAAAAACGGGACGTCGGAGCCGAGGGAGGCCGCGATCGGCTGCAGATCGGTGTCGGAGAGCGGGAGATTCCAGAGGCTCGAGAGGCCGAGGAGGGTTGCGGCCGCATTCGAGCTGCCTCCGCCAAGGCCGCCGCCGATGGGGATTTTCTTTGAAAGGTGGATACGGGCGCCTCGCTGTGTCCCTGTCCGGCTCGCGAGGGCCGCCGCGGCCCGTAGGATCAGGTTGCTGGAGTCCGCAGCAAGGTCGGCGCCCTCGATCGTGAGCGAGACCTCCCCGTCGCGATCTTCACCTTCCAAGAAATCCATCCGATCCGACAAGTCCACCGTCTGGAACACCGTGTCGATCTCGTGGTACCCGTCGGGCCTCTTCCCGAGAACGCGAAGGGAACGGTTCACCTTCGCGAAAGACTCGAGAGTGACCCGCTTCACGAAGGAGGGACCTCTTCGCCGACGGGCCACGCCGAGTACGCCTCGAGCGAGAGGACGGCCCGCCCCTCCGGGCCGTTCGCCTCGATGCGGCGCGGCACGCCTTCGCCGGGCTGGAAGGAGACGACTTCGGATTTCGGAAAGCGCATTTCGATCACGCGGCCCTGATTGTCCAGCAGGGTCGAACGCGTCGAGCCTTCGGCAGGGGTGCCCAGAATGCAGGAGATGAGGTCCGTGGGGTCGAGACTGCCGGGCAGCGGCGAGTCGCCTCCCCTCTCACCCTTTCTCAGAACTCCCCCTCTTCCGCTCCCGGCGATCGGGGCGGACGCTCGCCAGGTGAGGGTTCCCGTCGGGCCATCCCACCAGACAGAAAGATATCCCCGGCCGATGGCCCCCACTTTCGGCGACACCTCCGCCTTGAAGAGCGCCTTGAAGCGCCGGGTCTGGTCCCATGCGCGGGAAGAGGGCGCCTGTGCAGCGGGGTCCGTCGCCGCAAGAACCGGCGCCCCGCTGCCACATCCACTTTCTAAGAAAATAACAATTCCAGCGAGAGCCCCACAGGCGACTCGCAGCGAACGGGAATGCTCCTTCACTTTTTCGCGTCGGTCTTCTGGAGCTTGTCGTCGAGCCGGCGCTTGACGTCTTCGTCCGGCTTGAGCGTCAGCGCGCGCTTCCAGCTCACGCGGGCGCCGGAGCGGTCTCCCTTCTTCTCGAAGAGATCCCCGAGATGCTCCTCGACGGTGGCGTCGTCGGGATTCAGGATCGCCGCCGCCCGGAGGTTTTCCTCCGCCTTGTCGAGCTTGTTGAGCTGGAAATAGACCCATCCGAGCGAGTCCAGGTAGGCGCCGTTTCCCGGCTCCAGCTCGACGGCCTTCCGGATCAGCTCCAGCGCGCGCGGCAGGTTTTCGCCCCGATCGGCCCACATGTATCCGAGATAGTTCAGGCCCGCCGCGTGGTCGCTACGCACCTTGAGGAGCTGTTCGAAGGCATCCACCGACTCCGCGACCTTCTTCTCTCTCTCCAGCGACGCCGCGAGCCGGAAGAGGAGATCCGGGTCTTCCTTGTCGCGCACCAGGCCCGCGCGCGCCGTGGCCGCTGCGCGCCCGAACTTGTCGAGCCGCTGCCAGGCATCCGCGGCCATGAGCGTGCCGGCCTTGTCCTCGGCGGCGAGGGCGTCGAGCATCTTCGCGCCCTCGGCCTGCTCCTCGGCGGACGAAGAACGGATCCGGAATTCCGCGTAGTTCGCGCGCAGAACCGGCGTCTTTTTCGGCGCCTTGTCGTAGGCGTCCTTCGCCAGGCGGAGCCCGTCGGACCAGTCCTCCCGGTCGCGGTCGATCTGCAGGAGCAGGCTGTACGCCTGCAGATTGAGACCCTCTTCGCCCCGGAGGTGCGGCTCGAGACGCGCCGTGGCGGCCGTGTAATCCTTCCGGAGATAGGCCGCATACGCGAGCTGGCCGTCGATCTGCGCGATCTCGGGACCGTTTGGCTTCTTCGCGAGGAGCGAGGCGCGCAGCTCCTGAAGCACCGCTTCGGCCTCCGGGACGCGGCGGGCTTCGAGGAAGTTCATGGCGCGTCGATACGGTATTTCGAGGTCGTCCGGTTCGAGCCCCTGGAGCTTGCGGAGAGCTTCATCGGCCTTGTCGGGCTCGCGCGTCTCCGAAAGGAGCGCCGCGTAGAGTCGCAGGGCTTCGCGGTTCCCGGGATCGCCGGCGAGCACTTCCTCGAAGATCTTGCGGGCCTCGGCGAAGCGGCGCCCGCGCAGGAGGAGTCCGCCGTACTGAGTCTTGAGCCCGAGGTTGCCGGGCTGCTGCTTCAGGAAGCTCTGGAGAATGGGAGCGGCCTTGTCGAACTGGCGGCCGCGGTCGTAGACGCGGAGGAGACCGAGCGTCGCAGCACGGTTCTCCGGGTCGAGCTTCAGGAGGCCTTTGTAGACCTCTTCGGCCTGCGGAAGCTGATTGCTGCGCTCGAGGGTCTCGCCATAGAGAAGCAGGACGGCGGGCCCGTTCGCGCGGTCGAGGACGCCCTCGAGCACCGCGGAGGCCTCCTTCGGCTTCTCGAGGCGGAGGAGAACCTGCGCGTACGCGATGGCTCCCTGGGGATCGGATGGCGCCAGCTCGTTCGCCGCTTTCAGCTCGGTGGCGGCCTCTTCGAGGCGGGCATTGTCCTTCGCGGTCGCGAGAAGCACTTGTCCGAGGAGCCGGTGCGCGCCCGCGCTGCTCGGGGAAAGCTCGACGGCCTTGCGGGCCTCTTTCTCGGCCTCTGGATAGACCGGAAGGTCACGCAGGAGCTCGCCGTATTCCCGGCGCAAGGCCCCATCGGTCGGGTCCAGCTCGACGGCTTTCTTGAATTCCCGGACCGCCGCTTCGAACTCGCTCTCCTGAGCGTAGAGCTTCGCCCTGAGGTAGTGCTCCACGGCCTCACGCCGGCGGCTCTCCTTCTGTCCAAGCGCGTCCTTGGCGGAGACCTTCCCGGCTTCCGCAACCCCCGTCTGGGCGGAAAGCGGCGTGACCGAGAGCGTCAGAGAGGCGCTGAGAGCCAGCGCGAAAACGAGAACAACACGTCTATCCGGCATCGGCATGCAGTTTACCTCGCAAGAAACGGGCCGCGAGATGGGGGCTAGAAGACGGCCGGCTCCTCGTAGGTCGCGAACACCTCGCGCATGACGTCCGAGATTTCGCCGACCGTGGCATAGGCCTTGACGGCCTCGACGAGCGGCGGCATCACGTTCGCGCCGCTCGCACAGGCGGCCTTGAGATCGTGAAGCTTCTGCATCGCGGTGCGCGTGTCGCGGAGGCGGCGTACCTCGTTCAGCGTCTTCAGCTGCTCGGCCGCCGTCTCCTCGGAGATCGTCAGGATCGACACGTCGTCACCCGGGACGGACTCCGTGAACGCGTTGACCCCCACCATGACTTTTTCCTTCGCGTCGAAGGCGCGCTGGAAGCGATAGGCGGCGTCCATGATCTCGCGCTGAGGGAAGCCGGCCTCGATCGCCTCCACCATGCCGCCGTAAGCGTCGATGCGGCGGAAGTAGTCGAAGGCGCCCGCTTCCATCCGGTTCGTGAGCTCCTCGACGAAATACGAGCCGCCGAGAGGGTCGACCGTGTTCGCGACGCCTGTTTCGTGAAGGAGGATCTGCTGCGTCCGCACGGCGATCTTCGCGGCGAACTCGGTCGGGAGCGCGAGCGTCTCGTCGAGCGCGTTCGCGTGGAGTGAGTTCGTGCCGCCAAGGACGGCCGCGAGAGACTGGATCGCGACGCGAGCGACGTTGTTGTAGGGCTGCTGCGCCGTGAGCGTGACGCCGGCCGTCTGCGAGTGGAAGCGCATCTTCCAGCTCTCGGGCTTTTTCGCTCCGTAGCGGTCGCGCATGACCTTCGCCCAGATGCGGCGCGCCGCCCGGTACTTCGCGATCTCCTCGAAGAAGTCGTTGTGCGCGTTGAAGAAGAACGAGAGGCGCGGCGCGAAGTCGTCGACGTCGAGCCCCGCATCGACCCCGTACTGGACGTACTCCATTCCGTCCCGAAGCGTGAACGCCAGCTCCTGGAGGGCCGTCGAGCCGGCCTCGCGGATGTGGTACCCGGAGATCGAGACGGTGTTCCACTTCGGGACGTGCTTTGCGCAGAAGGCGAACTGGTCCGTCACGAGCCGCATGGAGGGCCGGGGTGGGAAAATGTATTCCTTCTGGGCGATGTATTCCTTCAGGATGTCGTTCTGGAGTGTGCCGCCCACCTTCGCCCAAGGCGTCCCGTGCTGCTCGGCGACGGCGAGGTACATCGCGAGAGCGATCGGCGCCGTCGAGTTGATCGTCATGGACGTCGTCACCGTGCCGAGGTCGATGCCGTCGAAGAGGGCCTCGAAGTCGCGGAGCGTGTCGATCGCGACGCCGCACTTCCCCACTTCCCCCGCCGACATCGGGTGGTCCGAGTCGTAGCCGTAGAGCGTCGGCAGGTGGAAGGCCGTCGAGAGGCCCGTCTGCCCGTGCGCGAGGAGCTGCTTGAAGCGCTCGTTCGTCTGGCGCGCCGTGCCGAAGCCCGCGAACTGCCGGATCGTCCACGGCTTGCCGCGGTACATCGTGGGCTGCACGCCGCGCGTGTACGGGAACTCGCCCGGCCAGCCGAGGTCGCGGTCGAAGTCGAAACCCCCGAGGTCGTCCGGCGTCGCGAGCGTGTTCACCTCGGCCGACGAGACCGTGGTGAAGTCCTTCCGCCATGCGGGCGTCTTCGCGAAAGCGGCCGCCGCCTTCTGGCGCCAGGCTTCTTTGGCCGTCCGGATGCGTTCCTGCTCGGGAGTCAAAGGCAAGGTCGTCGCGCCGACGGCGGGCTTGTCGCTCATCCGGGGATTGTATTTCTTTGAAGGTGAAGAGAGCGAGGGCGGGCCGTCATACACTTTCGAAGCGTGATTTCGCCCGGTACGCGCCTCGGCCCTTACGAGATCCTCGCGCCGCTCGGCGCAGGGGGGATGGGAGAGGTCTACCGGGCCAGAGATCCGCGCCTGAACCGCGAGGTCGCGATAAAGGTACTGCCGAGAGATTTCTTAGAAGGGGAAGAAAGAAAGACCCGCTTCGAACGGGAAGCGAAATTGCTCGCGGCGCTGAACCACCCGAACATCGCCTCTATTTACTCATTCGAAGAGATCTCTTCCTCTTCTGCGTCGCAGCATGTCCTCGTCATGGAGCTCGTCGAAGGCGAGGGGCTCGACGAGAAGATCCGATCAGGCCCGCTGCCTCTCGAGGAAGCGCTTTCGTACGGCAGGCAGATCGCCGAGGCGCTCGAGGCGGCGCACGAAAAGGGGATCGTCCACCGCGATCTCAAGCCTGCAAACGTGAGGGTGACGCCGAAAGGGGTCGTGAAGCTCCTCGATTTCGGGCTCGCGAAGGCAGGGCCTGCGCTCGCGTCACGTGCCGACGCCGAATCGCCGACGGTTTCGCGCGTTTCCGAGCCCGGGCTCGTGCTCGGCACCGTCGGCTACATGTCCCCCGAGCAGGTGCGCGGCCTCCCCGCGGATGCCCGCTCGGACCTGTTCTCGCTGGGGGCCGTTCTCTACGAGATGTTCACCGGCCGCCGGGCGTTCCGTCGGGAGACAGCTGCGGAAATTCTGACCGCGATCCTTCGCGAGGATCCGCCCGACTTGGCGGCCTCGGGCGCGCAGATACCCTCGGCGGTCTCGGCGGTCGTCCTTCAGTGTCTCGAAAAAGACCCGTCGCGCCGCTTCTCGTCCGCCGGCTCGCTCGCCGCCCGCCTGACCGACCTGCTCGAAGATCCGGGGGCCCTGGCGCCGCCGCGCGCCCGGAGGAAGAAGGCCATCGACTCCGTTGCGGTCCTCCCCTTCGTCAACGAGGACGGCGACGCCGAACAGGACTACCTCAGCGACGGCCTGACCGAGCGGCTCATCGATACGCTTTCGCAGCTGCCGAAGCTGCGCGTCATGGCGCGGAGCACCGTTTTTCGCTTCAAGAATCGCGACGCCGATCCGCTCGCCTGGGGCCGCGAGCTCGGCGTGCGCGCGGTCCTGACCGGCCGCCTCCGGAAGAGCGGCGACACCCTGCGCGTCCAGGCGGAGCTCGTGGACGTCGCGACGGGGTTCCGCCTCTGGGGCGGGCAGCACAATCGTCGGATCGAGGATCTCCTCGAGGTCGAGGACGTCCTCGCGCGGGAGATCTGCGAGCACCTCCGATTCAAGCTCACGTCGCCCGAGCGCAAGCGCGTCGCCAAGCATCACACCCAGAGCGCCGAGGCCTATCAGCTCTACCTGAAGGGCCGCTTCTTCTGGAACAGGTGGACGCCGGACGGCATGCGCGCGGCGATCGCGTTCTACGAGAGCGCGATCGAGCGTGACCCTTCGTACGCGCTGGCCTGGGGCGGAATCGCCGACGCGTGGGGCGTCCTCGGCAACATCAAGGCCGTTCCCCCCGCGGAGGCTTTCCCGCGGGCGAAGATCGCGGCTCTCAAGGCTCTCGAGCTCGACCCGAACCTTTCGGAGGCGCACGCATCCCTGGGTTTCCTGCGCCGCTTCTTCGACTGGGAGTGGTCCTCGGCCGAGCGCGAGTTCCGGGACGCCGTCCGCCTCAATCCCGGATACGCGACCGGCCGCCGCTGGTACGGCCAGTTCCTCTCCGGAATGGGCCGCCACGGCGAGGCCGTCGCGGAAGTCCGGCTCGCCCTCGACCTCGATCCCCTGTCGGTCATCATCCACACCGCGCTCGGAGACGTCCTCTTCTACGCGCGCCGCTACGACGAGGCGATCGCCATGTACCGCAAGGCCCTCGAGCTGGACCCGCACTTCGTGGCAGGGCACAGCGATCTCGCCCGCGCGCTCGAGCACAGCGGGCGCGTCGAGGAGGCGATCGAGAGCTACGAGAAAGCGATCCAGCTCGCCGGAGGCTCGATCTCGGACCCTTCGATCGGCCTCGCGAACGCGTTCGCGGTCGGCGGCCGCCGGGGGGAAGCGCACGAGGTCCTGGAGGAGCTGAAGAAGCGCCGCGCGGAGCGCTACGTCTCGCCGTGGGGCCTCGCCTCGATCTACGCGCGCCTCGGCGAGACGAACGCCGCGCTCGAATGGCTCGAGCGCGCCTACGACGAGCACGATTCGACGCTCGTCTGGCTGAAGGTTCACCCGCGCTTCGACGCCCTGCGGAGCGAGCCTCGGCTCACCGCGCTGGTTCAGAAGATGGGGCTCGGATGAGGCTTCGATGCGTCATCAGAACGGGCATTCCTGCGCTGCGAGAAGGCTGGCCGCGGACGGCGCTTTCCGAAGACGAGCGAGGCGGCCCTTGCGGACGCCGATTTCCGCCGGCCACTCGTGGGATAGGAAGAGCGGCATCGACTCCGTGTAACCGTACGCGCCCGCGTTCTCGAACGCGAGGAGGTCGCCGCGCGCGGGGAGCGGCAGGCGCGCGGCGGGGTGCAATATATCCAATGAGGTGCAGAGGGGACCGGAGATGACCAGAGATTTCTTTGAAGGTGAAGAGGGGCCACTGCGGCCGTTCGTCTTCTCAGGGATCAACCTCACTCGGTGTGGCGTGCCGAGGAGCACGGGGCGCAGGAAGTGGTGAACGCCTCCGTCCACGAGAACATAGTCCACGCCAAGGCTGCGCTTCGTCCCGAGAACGCGCGTCACGTAAGTGCCGCTCTCGGCGACGAGGAAACGTCCCGGCTCGAACACCAACCGTGTGCCCCGGAGCCGAAGCTCCCGCTCGACGCGCGCTGCGATTTCCTGCAGACCCTTTCTAAGAACTCCGAGATTCAGCGGCATTTCTCCCTGCGCATAGGGGACCCCGAATCCACCTCCGAAATCTACAGAACGAAGAGGAACCGCATATTTCTTAGAAAGTGAAAGAGCGAGATTCAGGACGTTTTGCGTGTTCTCGACGAGAAGGCGCGCGTCCAGCACGTTCGAGGCGTTGAAGACCTGAAACCCGCAGATGTCGAGATGCGGAAAGGAGGTCCGAAGGACTCTCTCGGCGCTCCGGATGTCGAACCCGAACTTCTTCGCGCCGGGGCCGCCGATGATCACGCGCTTCTCGGCGATGCCCCAGGGCGGATTCAGCCGGAGGCCGACCGGAATGCGGCCACGAATCCGCGCGCCAATCTTCTCCAGCTGCTCGAGCTCCCACTCCCCTTCCGCGTGAATGATCGACACCCTAGCGCGGACGAGCGCTTCGAGATCGGCGTCGGATTTCGCGGGGCCGGTGGCGAGGATCTTCGAACGGGGAAATCCCGCCCGCAGCGCGGCTGCGAGCTCGCCCCTGGAGGCCACGTCCGAAGAGAGGCCGAATTTGCTTAAAAAGTGAAGAACCCCCGCCGAGGGGTTTGCCTTGACCGCATAAGCCAGCTCGAAGCGCGGGCCGATGGCGCGACGGAGGAGAAGCACCTGACGCTCGATGACGTCGAAGTCGTACTGATACAGCGGCGTCCCGAACCGAGCTGCGGCCCGACGAAGATCAGCGTCGCTCACCGCAGCGCGCTCTCGAGCACCGTCCGCGCGTCCGTCTTCGCGTCGCGGTACTTCACGATGACCGGCGCCGCGAGGGAGAGGCCGTGGCACTTGCCCCACGCGCCCGGCGCGGGACGCGCGCCCATGACGACGACGGCCCCCTCCGGCACGACGAGCGGCCGCTCGGGCGTCGAGCGATATTCCTTCTCGTGCACGAGGTCGAAGAGGACGCTTGACGCCGTCAGGATCACGCCTGCCGCGAGCACGGCCCGCCTCTTCACGCAGACGCCCTCGTAGACGCCCGCCCCGCCGCCCACGAAGACCTCGTCCTCGAGGACGACCGGGACCGCGCCCGCCGGCTCGAGCACACCGCCCACCTGCGCGGCGGCCGACAGATGGACCTTCTTCCCGATCTGCGCGCACGAGCCGACGAGCGCGTGGCTGTCGATCATCGAGCCCTCGTCGACGTATGCCCCGACGTTGACGTACGCGGGCGGCATCACGACGACGCCCTTCGCGAGGTAGGTGCCGCGCCGGAGCGCGGTCCCTCCCGGCACGACGCGCACGCCTTCGGGCAGCGGGCTCCGGGGCGGCAGCGTGTCCCGGTCGCGGAAGAGGAGCGGGCCCGCCTCGCTCAGCTCTTCGACCCCGAGCCGAAAGGCCGCGAGGATGCCCTCCTTGACCGCGGTGTTCGCGACCCAGTCGCCGTTCGCGTCCGGAGAGGCGGCACGGACCTCGCCGCGCTCCAGCGCCCCGAGGAGCGAGAAGACGTCTTCGCGCGTCACGCGACCGCCCCTTCGACCGGCTTTCCCGCGGCATCGAGGAGGCCGGCCGCCGTCAGCGCCTCCTCCATCGGCTTGTGGTGCGCCGGTGAGAGCGGAACGAGCGGCAGGCGCATCGCGCCGCCGATGAGGCCGAGCCTCTCGAGCGCCCACTTCACCGGAATCGGATTCGATTCGCGGAAATTCGCTCTCATGAGCGGGAAGATTCTCGCCTGCAGCTGGGCGGCGCGGGTTCGATTTCCCGCGAGAGCCGCCGCAATCGTCTCGACGTACAGGGACGGCGCCGCGTTCGAGACCACGGCGATCACGCCTTCCGCCCCGCACGCGATCATCGGAACCGCTAGAGAATCCTCGCCCGAGAGCACCGCGAAGCCGGCGGGCCGGGCGCGGAGAATTTCGCAGGCCTGATCGAGGCTCCCCGAAGCTTCCTTCACGCCAACGATGCGCGGATCCTGCGCGAGCTCGAGCACGGTCTCGGGCTGCATGTTGAGCCCGGTGCGGCCCGGCACGTTGTAGAGCACGACGGGGAGAGAGCCCCCGTCCGCGACGGCCTTGAAATGCGCGACGAGCCCGTGCGGCGTCGGCTTGTTGTAGTAGGGCGTGACGACGAGAAGCGCGTCGGCGCCGGCCCGGCGGCAACGCGCCGCGAGGTCCTGCCCTTTCTTCGTGTCGTTCGAGCCGCAGCCCGCGATGACCTTTACGCGGCGGGCCGCGGCGCGCGCCTCCTCGACCGTAATCGCCACGACGCGCTCGTGTTCCTCTGGATCGAGCGTGACGGCCTCCCCCGTCGTCCCGCACGGCACGAGGCCGGCGACGCCCCCGGCGATCTGCCGACGGACGAGCCGGCGCAGGCCCTCTTCGTCGAGGGCGCCGTCGTCTCTGAACGGGGTCACGAGGGCGGTGAAGACACCAGAGAAGGAAGAAGAGAGATTCTTTGAAGGTGAAGAGAGCTGCGGCACGGCCGGCGTCGTCATGGCGCGATTCCTCCACGGGAGGCGTCGTTGAAGAATTCCTCGAAGGTCACCGGGCCCGTACGGCCGGATTTCAGCATCCACTCCGCGGCACGGACCGCGCCCTGCGCGAAGATCGCACGCGAGCGCGCGCGGTGAACGAGCTCCACCGTCTCGTCATCCCCTTCGAAGAAAATCAAATGCTCTCCAGGCACTCCGCCGTGACGAAGAGACGCGATCGGGATGCCGGCTCGTCCCGAGGCACCCTCGATCTCGGCGGCGAGAGCCTTCGCGGTCCCCGAGGGCGCGTCCTTCTTTTTCGCATGGTGCCTCTCCACGATCCCCGGCTCGAATGCGGGAAAGGGAGCGAGCGAGCGCGCCACGGCAGCGACCCCGAGGCGGAGCGCCGCGACGCCCAGGGAGTAATTCGGGGAGTGAAGAAAAGGAACTCTTTGCTCCCGAGCAAGCCGTTCGGCCGGAGCCACATCCCAGCCGGTTGTTCCGGACACCACGGGGATTTTCTTAGAAAGGAGGAGGGGGACGATGCTCGGTGCCGCGTCCGGCGCGGTGAATTCGAAGGCGACGTCCGCAGCCCGTGCCGCGGCGTCACTCGACGAGCCCCATAGGTCGCCCTTTCCCTCTTTCCCTTCTAAGCAAATATCTCTTCCTCCGAATTTCCCTGTTATGGCGTGACCGCGAGCGACGAGGACTGCCTCGATCGCCCTCCCCATCTTCCCGTATCCGACGAGCAGCGCTCTCATTCGAAGAACTCCTTGTGCAGCCGGAGCAGCGCTTCCGGCGCGTCGCCCTCGGCGACGACGAACGTCATGTTCGTGTCGGAGGCGCCCTGCGAGACGAGGACGACGTTGACGTCTCCGAGCGCGGCGAAGACACGCACGGCGATGCCCGCGGTGGACCGCAGGTTTCGGCCCACGACGGACACGACCGCCAGGTGCTCGAGGAGCGAGACTTCCGCGAACTCCGACAGGTCGCGGACGACACCGTCCAGCGCGGCCTTCTCGTCCACCGTGATCGAGATCGAAACCTCGCTCGTGGCGATGACGTCGACGGAGACCCGGTGCCGCTCGAAGACGGAGAACACCTTCGCGGCGTAGCCGTAAGCGAGCAGCATGCGCGGGCTGCCCACGAAGAGCGCCGTGACGCCCTTGCGCATGGCGATCGCGCGGACCCCGGTGCCGGCCGCATCCCGGCGCACGATCGTGCCCGCACCGTCGGGCCTGAAGGAGTTCCGCACCACGACCGGGATCCCGCGCGCCACGGCGGGACGGATCGTCGCGGGGTGAAGCACCTTGGCCCCGAAGAACGCGAGCTCGGCGGCTTCGGCGGCGCTCACTTCGGGCACGAGGCGCGCCTGGGGGACGATACGGGGGTCCGCCGTGAGGATGCCGTCCACGTCCGTCCAGATCTCGATGGCGCTAACGACCCGACCCGCGTCCTTCAACGCGGCGCCGAAGAGCGCGGCCGAATAGTCGGATCCCCCGCGCCCGAGTGTCGTCGTCGCGCCCGAAGGCGCGGCGCCCACGAAGCCGCCCGTCACGACGACGCGCCCGGCCGCGAGCTCCGGGAGTACGCGCGCCGCGAATCGTCTCGCCGTCTCGGGCTCGTCGGCAAGAGCCGCGCCGTGCGTCGCGTCCGTCGCCAGCATCTCGCGGGGATCCACCCAGACCGCGTCCGTGCCGCGCGCGCGAAGCGCGGCGGCAACGAGGCGGGAGGAAATCAGTTCCCCGATCGCAAGGAGCGCATCCGAGGTTCGAGGAGAGATTTCTTCGAGTAGGGAGATTCCGAGGGAAAGTTCTCTGCAGCGCAGCATCTCCTCGTCGATGGCAGCGGCGCACACCCTCGATTCGTCGGCCGAAAGGGCGAGCCCGCTGAGCGCAACACGATGACGGGCCCCGATCTCGTGGAGCGCCGCCTCGGCGGCCTCCTTCTTTCTTTCACTCGAAGAATTCTTCAATCCGACCAGCAAATCCGTGACACCACCCATGGCCGAGACGACGACGAGGCACGGGTCCTCCACGCGCCCGCGCGTCCCGACGAGGCGCGCGACGTCCCGGATCCGCTCGGCCGTTCCGACCGAGGTTCCGCCGAACTTGAGGACGTCGGTCAACGGGTCACCGCGCCGCGGTCCGCACGGCGAGTCGGCCCTGCGCGAGGAGAAGCTCGGCGTTGAGGAGCGCCGCGCCCGCCGCGCCGCGGACCGTGTTGTGGACGAGGAGCGTGAACCGGACGTCGTAGAAGGGGTCGGGACGGAGGCGGCCGACGGTGACCGTCATGCCGGCGCCGGCCTCGACGTCGCGGATGGGTTGAGGCCGGTCGCGCTCGTCGCGCACGGCGATCGGCCGCGCGGGGGCCGACGGCAGCTTCAGTCTCTGCGGCTCGCCCGTGAAGCTCTCGAGCGCCGCCCTCACGTCCGCGAGAGAGGGCTTCGTTTTGAGCTTGAGGAAGACGGACTCGGTGTGACCGTCGCGCACGGGAACCCGGTTGACCGAGACGCTGATCGGAAAGTCCGCGTCCACGACGCGTCCGTTTTCGAGGAGGCCGAGGATCTTCTTCGGCTCGCGCTCGATCTTTTCCTCCTCGCCATCGATGAAGGGGATCACGTTCGCGTTTGAATCGAGCGACGGGACACCGGGATAGCCCGCGCCCGACAACGCCTGCAGCGTGGTCACGGCCACCGCCTCGATGCCGAACGCGCGGTGGAGCGGCGCGAGCGCCATCGCGAGGCCGACGACGGAGCAGTTCGGGTTCGTCACGATACCGCCGCCAGACGCGCGCGTCGGCTGGGCGTCGAGGAGCGCGAGGTGGTCCGCGTTCACCTCGGGGATCACGAGCGGCACGTCGGGCCGCATCCGGAACGACTTCGTATTCGAAACGACGAGCTTGCCGCGACCGGCCTGCAGCGGCTCGATCGTGTCGGCGACGGCCGCGTCGAGGCCCGAGAGGAGAACCGGCGACGCGAAGTCCACGTCCACCGCCGTCACGACGAGGCCGCGCGCATCCGATGGGATGTCGCCCGGCAGGATCCACCGCGTCGCCTCGGCGTAGGTCTTCCCCGCCGAACGCTCGGAGGCCGCGACCTCGGCGAGGACGAACTGCGGGTGCCCTTCGAGCAACGAGACGAGGCGCTGCCCAACGGCTCCTGTCGCGCCGAGGATCGCCACCGGAATCCGGGAGTCGTTCTGGGTCGCCATGAAAGCTCCTTCTCGAAATCTGATTCCATGATCAAAAAGCAAAGGGCCCGCCTTGCAGCGGGCCCTGGTGTGTCTTGAGATCGTCGAAACTCCGCGATCTACAGAACGCTCCATCGCCCGCCGTTTGGCGGCGTCGTCTTCTTCGCGGTCATCCACTTTCGGGAGATGGCGGCGGCGTTCATCGGCGGGGAGCGTAGGCGCGGGGCGCATCGGTGTCAAGCGGAACAGCCGCGTTTGACCCTCCCCGGACCGGCCCTTGATAATCGCCGTCCGCGCCGCGCTCCCGCGGCGTGCCCACGACATGACAACGTCCCTTTCCCCCGAACGACTGAAAGACCTCTATCGCACGATGCTGCTCAATCGGCTGCTCGAGGAGCGGCT
>JARXKK010000035.1:23139-27563 GCA_030278895.1 Acidobacteriota bacterium | reverse complement strand
GGTGCCGAGCACGGCGAGACGCTGGACGTCCGCATGGTGGCGGCGACGCACCGGGACGTGAGGGCGATGGTGGCGGAAGGCCGGTTCCGGCAGGACTTGTTCTACCGCCTCGCGGGTTACGAGATCCGGATTCCACCTCTGCGCGCGAGGCTTTCCGATCTGCCGCTGCTCGTCGAGCACTTCCGGCAGGGTGTCGAGCGCGAAACAGGGCAGCCTCTTCCACCGGCCAGTCCTGAAGTCTTGACGCTCCTCTCGTCGCACGATTGGCCTGGAAATGTGCGCGAACTGGCTCTCGCAATCCGCCGAACCGCAATCGAGGTGGGACGGCTCGACGACGAAGCAGCCACCCGCCGCGTTCTTGTCGGTCTCGGCGCCGTTCTTCCACCGGCCGGACGGGAAACCGGGCCGGATCCGGGCGAATCGAGTTCACTCGAAGACGCGGAACGGGCCCACGTCGAGCGTGTCCTGGCGTCGACGGGGGGTAACCGCACCGAAGCAGCGCGCCTGCTCGGCATCGACCGGAAGACGTTGGCACGGAAACTGAAGGTGGACAGCGCTGGGAAGAGCCCATCGAAGGAGCCGCGATGAGAAAGACCCGCCTCGCCTCGATCCTCATTTTGACACTGGCGGCGTCTGCCGGTCGTTCCGCAGAGCCCCTCGAGTACCGCTTTGACGAGGTCAAGAGCAAGGTCGTCCTGGCGCGCCATGCCGACGCTTCGAAGGAAGAGCGGGCCAGCGTAGGCGCTGCCGCGGGACCGGGTGACGAGGTGACGACGGGCTTCTGGGGGCACGCGACCCTTTCTGTTCCGGCGCGAGCGGCCCGCTTCGAGATCGGCTCGTCCGCCCAAGCGCGGCTGGCAGGGGATGAGCCGGGGGTGATCCTTACGATCCAGAAGGGCCGGTTCAAAGCGTGGTTCGAAAAGCTCACGAGTGGCGAGGAGCGCGTCGTCGCCGTGCCCGGGGCGCTTCTCTCGGTGCGCGGGACGCGCTATGGAGTCGAAGCGGATTCTGGCGGACGAGTGGCGCTCGCCGTTTTCGAAGGGCGCGTCGAGGTCGCGACGCGCCATCCGGGCGCAGCGCCGATCTTCGTAGATGCCGGCCAGATGTGTCTGCTGTCGGCGCGGGACGCCCCTCGCGTGGTGCCGATGGGGTCGATGGGGATGCACGAGGGGGCGTGGGGCATGCCGCGCGGCGCCTCCGGCATGGCTCCCGGTGGCATGGACGCGAACGGGATGCAGCAGGGCACGTCGTCCCAACCCGGCGCGATGTCCAAAGGCTCAGGCTCGATGAAGCACCTCCCCTGAGGAGAAATACCCCGGCGAGTCGGGCTGATTCGCGCCAATCGAGGCAGGAATCCCCGGTTTCGCTCCGGATTCGCTCCAGACGGTGGCACCAGACTTGATCTTAGTGGACTGACCGAGGAGGCCCACGGCCATGACACGGAAAATGCATCGACTTCTTCCCGCGCTGCTGCTGACGCTCGTCGCGGGCGCGGGGACGGCCCGCGCCGCGACGCGGGAGTTCACGTTCACGGCCGCTGCGACGCGCTGGGAGATCGCGCCAGGGCGCGTCGTCGCGGCGTACGCCTACAACGGCACGCTTCCGGGGCCCGAGATTCACGTTCGCGAAGGCGACCTCCTTCGCATCACGCTCGTCAACCGGCTCCCGGAGCCGACGACGATTCACTGGCACGGAATACCCGTTCCGAACGGCATGGACGGCGTCCCGGGGGTGACGGCTCCCGCCGTGCAGTCCGGCGGGACTTTCACGTACGAGTTCCTTGCTCCGGGTCCAGGAACGTACTGGTACCACCCGCACCATGACAGCGCGGCGCAGATCGCCCGCGGACTCTATGGCCTCCTGATCGTCGATCCGCCGGAAGGGTCTCGGACGTGGGACCTCGAGGTGCCGCTCGTCATCGGTGAGTTCGGCGCCGCGTCGATGATGGGTTCGAGCGGAATGGGCGGCATGGGCAGCGGAATGACGAGCGGATTGACGAGCGGAATGATGGCCTCGACGCTCCTGATCAACGGCAAGACGGCCCCCGCGGTCCCCGAGGTGCGTGTGAAGCGCGGGAAGAAGGTCCTGTTTCGAATGGTCAACACGGGCAACATGGTCCACCCGATGCACGTCCACGGGCTGCACTGGGACGTCCTCGCGACCGACGGTTTCGACGTGCCGACCCCCTATCGGAAGGACACTCTCCCTCTGAACGCGGGCGAGAGGTTCGACGCGTCCTTGCTCGCCGACAATCCGGGCCGCTGGCTCGTCCACTGCCACAATCTCCAGCACGTCGGCGAAGCGGCGGGGTCCATGACGGGGCTCGTCTTCGAACTGGTCGTGGAATGACGGCAGGGAGCCCGTCGAGATACTCGGGAATCGATCTGATTACTTAATCGTTATATACTCGCCAAGGAGGCACTTCATGTTCTCTTTCTCTCGCTCCGCCACCCGTATCTCCCTTCTTGTTCTCCTCGGAACGATCCTTCCGGCCGCCGCCCAGACCGGGGGCATGCAGAACGGGCCCTTCGACGGCATGTCGTCCGGAATCGTCATTCCCGCCGCCGTGCGGGCCGACGGAAAGAACGGCGCGTTCTTCCAGACGGACCTCTGGATCCGCTGTCGTACCGTGCCGGTTACCGCCACTCTCTACTTCCACCCGGCCGACGCGGCGAGCGCCTCGCCGGCCGTCACGGTCCCGATCACGCTGACCCAGCCGGTCACCTATCTGCCCGACGTCCTCTCCGCGACTTTCGGCGTCTCGAAGGGCGCCGGAAACATCCGCGTCGTCGCCGGAGCTCCGGTGACCGCGGTCATGCGCGTCTACAACAACGGAGGCGGAGGAGCCTTCGGCCTTTCGATGATGGGGATGCCGTCGACGATGTCGCTCCAATCAATGCCGATGATGGGCGGCTCCTTCGGGATGGACGATTTTGCGATGTACATGCTGGGCCTCCTCCCGGAGCCTGCCAACCGCGTCAACGTGAGCGTCGTGAACACGAATGCGGGAACGGTGAATGGCGTCGTGGAAATCCTCGACGCGGACGGCTCGGCGCCCTCGGGAACGGGAACCACGAGCCTGCCCTTCTCCATCGCGGGATATTCGTCCCATCAGTTCAACGGTGTGCTCGCAAACGTCCACTCGCGCTTCGGCACGGGTGACACCGGCCTTCAGGTCCGCGTGCGCCTGAACCAGGGGTCGGCCGGGATGGTCATGGCGTACGCGGTCGTAAACGACAACACGACGAACGACGGCTATGTCGTGATGGGATCCATGATGAACGGCGGACGCGGCATGGGGATGATGAACTGAGGCGGGTGCGACTACCTGCTCAGCGGCCTTCGAGCACCCGCTTCTGAAGCGCGCGGTCGATCGTCGTGTCGAGGCCCGCGAAGCGCGCCGGCACGTCCGGTTCGACGTCGAACCGGGGCGGGCTCGAGAGGAGGGCCAGAGCCTGCAGGTTCATCCGCTCGAGAGGGCGGCGGTCGAGGTTGTAGCGCGGCGTCGTGTACTCGAACAGCCTGTTCGCGTCGGTGTTGAGCGGCACGCGAAGCGCGGCCATGGCCCGGGTCACGTCCGCCGGCGACAGAAGGCGGGACGCCAGCAGGAGTCGGTATCGCTCCGCGAGCTCGCCGGGCGGCCACCCGAGACGTGGGCCGAGGGTCTCGAAGGCGCCCAGCCCGACCCCGCGGATCCGCTGCGGTCCCGGCGACGCGACGAAGATGCCCTGACCGCCCACTACCCAGAAGCTCACCTCGGGGAAGACCGCGCGGATCGTGGCCAGCGCGGAGAGGAGCTCGCTCGTCCCGATGTGATGGATCTGGATCCACTGCTGGAAGACTCCGCCCTCCTTGAGACGGCTCGCGGCGAGCGCGTAGAACTCGCGGCTGAAGAGATTGGTCGATCCCGCGAACCAGACGCTCGAAAGCTCCATGCTGATGAGGTCGTAGCGGCGCTCGCGGAGGAGGAGGACGTTACGCCCGTCCTCCAGGTGGAGGCGGGTCGAAGGGCGTTTGAGCACGTCACCGTTGACGCGGCCGAAGAAGCGCGCCGCCGCCTCGACGATTCCGGGGGCGATCTCGGCGATGTCGACGCGATGGAAGCCGGCCGCCTCGACGACGTGTGCCGATGTCCCGGTCCCCAGTCCGATGACGAGGGCATCGTCGAGGTGCGAGACGTGCAGGATGGGCGTGAGGGCGAAGCCGATCTGTGCCGGAACTTCGCCGCTGTCGCTGCCCTGGAACTTGCCGTTCGTCAGGAGGGTGCGCGTCGGGCGTCCGCCCGGCCGGCCGGACGGCTCCTCCACCACGGATGTGATTCCGCCGGCGGCGTCCTCGTGGAGGAAGAGAAGTTTGCTCGCCGGTCCGACGTGGCCTGGCCCGAAGTAGACGTGCTCTCCGGACGTCAGCCGAAGCGGATCCCA